>NZ_JBFAOO010000155.1:0-17527 GCF_040675265.1 Microbispora sp. NPDC049633 | reverse complement strand
CGGGGCAGGCGCCGGCGACGCCGCCGGGGCGCGGCGGCGGTTCGGGGACGTCACCGCCCACGAGCTGGCGGCCTGGCTTCCGCTGGTGGCGCTGATCGTGCTGTTCGGCCTGTGGCCGAAGGCCCTGCTCGCCGTCACCACGCCCGCCGTGCAGGCGCTCCTCGGACCGGGAGCGGCGCCATGACGGGCGGGGTGATCCAATCCATCGACTACGCCGCCGTGGCGGCGCCGCTGGTCCTCGTGCTGGTGGCCGGGCTCGTGCTGCTGCTGGACGCGTTCCTGCCCGCCCGGCCCGGCGGTGCGCGGGTGCTCGGCCTCGTCACGCTCGGCGGCCTGGCCGCCGCCCTGGCCGTGGTGGCCGTCCAGGCCGCGAGCGGCGCGACCCGGCGCACGTTCTGCGTCCCCGCCTCCCTGGCGGGAGAGACCGCCGCGGCGTCGTGCTCGTTCGTCGCGGACCGCTTCACCCTGGTCGTCGCGGCGGTCGTGCTGGCCGCCGGGCTGGTGGTCGTGCTGCTGTCGATGACGGAGATCGCCGGCGCCGGGCCGGGAGAGCGCGGCCGGATCCCGGCCGGGGAGTGGTACTTCCTGCTGCTGGCCACGCTGGCCGGGGCCGTCCTGCTGCCGGCCTCCCGCGATCTCGTCATGCTGGTCGTGTCGCTGGAACTGGTGTCGCTGCCGGTCTTCGCGCTGACCGCGCTCAGGCGCCATGACGGCCGCGCGGCGGAGGCGGCCCTCAAGCTCTTCCTGGTCTCCGTGGTCTCCACCGCGATCACGTTGTTCGGCGTATCGCTGCTCTACGGCGTGACCGGCTCGGTCCACCTCGACCGGATCGACGCCGCCCTGCGCACGGCCGGTAGCACGGTCGGGGATACGGGAGGGGACATGGCCCAGGTCACGGCAGCGGCCATGGTGCTGGTCGTGGCGGGCTTCGCGTTCAAGATCGCGGCCGTGCCGTTCCACTTCTGGGCGGCCGACGTCTACCACGGCGCCCCGATCCCGGTCGCTGCACTGCTGTCGGTGGTGTCCAAGGCGTCGGGCTTCGCCGGACTGATCCTGCTGCTGACGTCCGCGCTGCCGGGAAGGGCGGCGCTGTGGGCTCCCGGAGTGGCGGTCGTCGCCGCGCTGACGATGACGGCGGGCAACGTCCTCGCCATGCGGCAGCGCGCCGCCGTACGGCTGCTGGCCTGGTCGTCGGTCGCGCAGTCGGGCTACATCCTCGCGCCGCTGGCCGCCTACGCCGCCGAACCCCGTGTGGCGGTCGGCGCGTCGATCGCCTACCTCGTCTTCTACGCCGCGATGAACCTGATCGCCTTCGCGGTGGTCATGCTGGTGTCGCAGCGCGAGGGCGGCGACCTGGAGGCGTACCGGGGGCTGGTGTCGCGGAGCCCGGCCGCCGGGCTGGCCCTCGCCTTCTCCCTCGTCTGCCTGGCCGGCCTGCCGCCGGGGCTCGCCGGTCTGTTCGCGAAGATCGTCGTCTTCCGGGCCGTCGTGGACGGGGGGCTCGGCTGGCTGGCCGTGGTCATGGCGGCCAACACGGTGGCGGGGCTTTACTACTACATCGCCTGGACCTCCCGGCTGTTCGCGCCGCCCGCGGCGGGCGAGAGCCGTACGGTCACCGCGAGAGCGGCGGCCGGAGTCGCCGTCGCCGTCACGGTCGCCGTCACCGTGATCTTCTCCGTCGCCCCGCAGGTGGTGCTGTCCGTGACAGGGTGAGGCGCGTCACGGGGAACGTTCGTCCAGACCATGCGCGTTGGTAGGGCGGGACGCACCGAGCCGTGAGGAGGAGGCGTGCACCACAACCGCCTGCGCACCGCGGCTCTGCTGGGGGCGCTGTCCGCGTCGCTCCTGGTGGCCGGGGCCTGGCTGGGGGGTGGCACGGGCGCCCGGATCGCCGTCGTGGCCGCGCTCGTGGTCAGCGGCGTCGCCTACTTCTGCGCCGACAGGATCGCGCTGTCGGCCATGCGGGCCCGGCCCGTGGCCGAGGTGGAGCAGCCGGTCCTCTACCGCGTCGTCCGCGAGCTGTGCACCGAGGCCCGCGGGCCGATGCCCCGTCTGTACGTGTCCCCGACCATGCAGCCCAACGCGTTCGCGACCGGCCGCAACCCGCGTGACGGGACGGTGTGCGTCACACACGGCCTCCTCGGGCTGCTGGACGAACGCGAACTCAAGGGCGTGCTCGGCCACGAGCTGTCGCACATCCACAACCGGGACATCCTGATCTCCTCGGTCACGGGCGCGCTCGCCACGATGCTCACGTACTTCGGGTACGCGGGCCTGCTCTTCGGCTCCGACGACGACGAGGGTCCGGGGTTCCTCGGCGCGGTGCTGGTGATGATCCTCGGGCCGGTCGCGGCCACGATGATCCAGGTGGCGATCGCGCGCTCGCGGGAGTTCGCGGCCGACGACGCGGGCGTACGGCTGACGGGCGACCCGCTGGCCCTCGCCTCCGCGCTGCGCAAGATCGAGATGGAGGTCCGCAGGCTGCCGCTCCCAGAGAACGGCAGGCTCGCCTCGGCCGGCCACATGATGATCGTCAACCCGTTCCGGGGCACCCGCATCGGCAAGTTGTTCGCGACGCATCCGCCGGTCGCCGCGCGGATCGCCCGCCTTGAGCGGATGGCCGGCTATCGGCGGTGACGCGTGCGAACCCCGTTCAGGAGTGCTGGGTGACCGGGTCGGTCTCCGCGGGGCTGAGGGCGGGCAGCCCGTCGATGCTCTCCCGGTTGTGCTTGGCGCGGTAGTCCCGCCGCTGCTGGACCTCCTTGCGCCCCGCCCACTCGTCGAGCAGCGTGCGGTCCTGCTCGTACGCCATGAAGGGCACCGAGTAGCCGCACGAGTCGGCGATGCGGTCGCAGCTCACGACGATGACCGAGCGCACCCCCGGATGCGGCCCGAAGAGCGTGAGCAGGTCCGCGAAGCCGGCGTCCCCGGGGGTCACCACGCGGCCGGTGCCGAACAGGCGGACGATCTTCGGTGGCCCGCCGAAGGCACAGAACATCAGCGTGACGCGGCCGTTGTCACGGATGTGGGCGATGGTCTCCACGCCGCTGCCGTCGAGGTCGAGGTAGGCCACCGTCGTGTCGTCGATGACGGCGAAGGTGTCGGAATATCCCTTCGGGGACACGTTGACGTGGCCGCCCCGCTCGGGAGCGGTGGCGACGAAGAAGACCGGCTGCGTGGTGACGAACTCGCGCAGCCGGTCGGTGAGCTTTTCGTAAATCTTGCCCATAACGGGACGATAACCCGCGTCACTCGCCGGGCAACCACCAAGTCCACAGGCTGGACTTCACCCGGAAGGAGTCCAGCTTGGTGGCGGCGCCGGTGCCGGGGTCGAGGCCGCGGACCACGACGCCGGTCGTCTCGCCGGTCTTCGCCGAGTCCAGGGTCTCCCAGAGCGTGAGACCGCCCTCGGGCGTCCACTCCAGGCGCCTGGCCGACTCGTTCTTGGGCACGCGGACGTCGACGGCCTCGCCCACGGTGTCGTTCGACAGGTCGTACACCCGCAGTCGCTGCCTGCCCGAGGTGGTGGTGATCAGCACCGCCACGGAGGAGCCGTCGTCGGCGAGCGCCATCGGGCTGTTGTTGGCCACCACCTGCGGCACGACCTGGGTGTTCGTCTGCCGCCCGTCCTGGTCGTAGACGCTGAACCGGCTGGTGTTCTCGGCGGTCCCCCGGGTGACGAGCAGGTGCTTTCCGCCGGGACTGAAGCCCAGGATCGCGTCGCGGGCCGGGATCTTGCGCACCTTCCCCGTACGCACGTTCACGAGGAGGGACGGCGCCTTGTCGTTCTCGTCGTAGTAGTCGATCGTGAGCAGGCCGCCGTCCCGTGACAGGGTCGTGGCGAGGTCGCCCGTGCCGATGCCCTTGGGCGGCTTCGACACCGCGCGGGGGAGCACGTGGACCTTGTTCGTGGTGACGTCGCGGACGACGAGCATGCCGTCCTTCTGCCGGAAGTACGACACGTGCCGCCCGTCGCCGCTCACTGAGACAGGCGCGTGCGACTGCTTGTCGATCTTCCCCTTGGCCGTGCGGGGGAACACCGCGGCGTCTTTGAGCACGCTGTCACGGCCGTCGCGGAGCAGCAGGTGCCACGAGCCGCAGGGGTAGTAGTTGTCCTTCTTGTGGCAGGACTTCAGCCAGGCGTACCGGACGGGGGACGCGGAGGCCGCCGTGGCGGAGGCGGCTCCCGTACGCGCCTCCGCCTGTGCGGCGCCGGCGAGGGTGGTCAGCGCCATGGTGGCCGCCGCCGAGAGGGCGAGGATCGCGGGCTGTCTCATCGGAGTTCCTTTCGTCTCGCCTGGATAGATGCGGTGCGACGACGGAAGGTTCTGTCACGAATGGGCCACGACGGGGCCGCACGCAGAGACGAGACGAGGCGGGCACGGAGACGAGACGAGGCGGGCACGGAGACGAGACGAGGCGGGCACGGAGACGAGACGAGGCGGGCGCCCGCGACGGCCCCGCCTCGTCTCGTGTCGTCCGCGTCAGACGCCGGGATGCAGCACGCGGCTCAGGAATCCGCGGGTCCGCTCGTGCTGCGGGTCCGCGATGACCTGCTCGGGCGGCCCGTCCTCGACGATCACGCCACCGTCCATGAACACCACGCGGTCGGCGACCTCGCGGGCGAATCCCATCTCGTGGGTGACGACCAGCATCGTCATGCCGTCCTCCGCGAGCTGCCGCATGACCGACAGCACGTCGCCGACCAGCTCGGGGTCGAGCGCCGAGGTCGGCTCGTCGAACAGCATCAGCGAGGGGTTCATGGCGAGCGCGCGGGCGATCGCCACCCGCTGCTGCTGGCCGCCCGACAGCTGGGGCGGGTAGGCGTCGATCTTCTCGATGAGACCGACCTTCTCCAGGTTCTCCCGGGCGACGCGCTCGCACTCGTCCTTGCGCCGCTTGAGCACCCGCTCCTGCGCGATCGTGACGTTGCGCCGCACGGTCAGGTGGGGGAACAGGTTGAACTGCTGGAACACCATGCCGATGTGCCGCCGGGCGGCGTCGATGTCCACGTCCGGGTCGGTCAGGTCGACGCCGTTCACGATCACCTGACCCGAGGTGGGCTGCTCCAGCAGGTTCACGCACCGCAGCAGCGTCGACTTGCCCGAACCGGACGGCCCGATGACACAGACGACCTGGCCGCTCTCGACCGTGAAGTCGATGCCGCGCAGCACTTCCAGGCTGCCGAACGACTTGTGCAGGTTCCTGATCTCGACGGCGCTCATCGGTGCGCTCCCTGACGTGCTTCCAGCCGCCTCGCGACGTACCCGAGGGGGATCGTGATCAGCAGGTACGTCAGGCCGGTCGCGAGGATCGGCGTGGGGTTGGCGTGGGTGGAGGACTGGTCGTTGCCGAACTTCGCCAGCTCGACCTGCGCGGCCGTGACGCCGAGGATCAGCACCAGCGAGGAGTCCTTCAGCAGCGTGACGAGCTGGTTGGTGAGCGGAGGCAGCACGATCCGGATGGCCTGCGGGATGACAATCGAGATCATCGCCCGCATGTGCGGCATGCCGAGCGAACGCGCCGCCTCCATCTGCCCCTTCGGCACCGCCTGGATGCCCGCCCGGAAGTTCTCCGCCATGTACGCCGCCGAGACGACGCCGAGCCCCAGCGCGGCGCTGCCGTACACCCCGCCGGGCAGTTCGAAGCCGGGGAACGCCAGCGGCAGGCTGCCGATCAGCAGGAAGATGAGCAGCATCGGCAGACCGCGGAAGATCTCGATGTAGACCGCCGACAGCCAGCGGTAGGGCGCGACCGAGGACAGCCGCATCAGGGCCAGCACCAGGCCCAGGACGAAGCCGAGGGCGAAGCCCGAGACCGTGTAGATGACGGTGTTGCGCAGCGCCACCGTGAACAGGTCGGGCAGGCCCTGACGGGCGACGTCGAGGTTGAAGAACGACTGGCGGATCGCTGTCCAGTCGGCCAGGGCGGCCAGGACGCCGACGATCACCACCAGCACGGCGTACTGGACACCCCGGCTGATGCGCTGCTTCTTGCGCGGGCTGAGCCCCTTGCGGGGCTCAGCGGCGGCGGCGTCCTGCTGTTCGCTCACAGCACTCATGATCCGGCGGCGGGCGACTCGGTTCCGGTCTCGGCCGGGCTCTCGGCGCCCGAACCGTCACCGGCCGTGGCGCCGGGCTCGGTGCCGAACCACTTCTTGTAGATCTCGTTGTAGGTGCCGTCGGACTTCGCGGCGGCGAGGACCTCGTCGACGACCTTCTTGAGCGCCTCGTTGTCCTTCTTCATGCCGATGCCGTACTGCTCACCGGTGTCGAGGCTCGCGACGTGCTCGAACTTGTCGCCGACGTCGCCCTTCTTCAACCAGGTCAGCACGACCGGGAGGTCCTGCACGATCACGTCCGCCTGGCCGGTCTGCAGGCCGAGCAGCTCCTTGGGCGAGTCGGCGAACTCGATCGGCTCGAAGCCCTGCTTCTTGACGTAGTCGAGGCCGGTCGTGGACGCCTGCGCGCCCAGCTTGAGGTTCTTGGCCTTGACGTCGTCCAGCGAGGTGATCCCGCTGCCCTTCTTGGCCATCAGCGCCTGGGTGGCGTCGAAGTACGGCTCGGAGAAGAGCAGGTTCTGCTGCCGCTCCGGCGTGATCGTCATACCGGCGGCGGCCACGTCGCACTTGCGGGCGTTCAGGGCGGCGCCGCTCTTGATCGCCGCGAAGTCGATGTCGACGATGTCCTGGGTCACGCCCAGCTTCTTGGCGACCAGGTCGACGATGTCCACGTCGAACCCGACGACCTTGTCGCCCTGGTTGAACTGGAACGGCTCGTACGGGATGTTCGTGCAGGTCGTGATCTTTCCGGCGTTTACGAGGGCGACGCCGCCCGGGGCGGCCGAGGCCGTCGCCGTGCCCGAATCGGCGGAGTCGCTCCCGCAGGCGGACACGGCGAGCGCCGTCGCCAGCACCGCCGCGCCGATGCTCGCCGCTTTCCGATAGGTGGACCAGGGAGCCACACCGGCCTCCTTGCTGTGGTGCGAAAACGTCTGAGGCGCAGTTTAAGCGCCCCTTATGACGGGTTGGCCACCGCATGGGTCGGAGGCAGTAACGTCTGTGAAAGCTGGTGTCAGGGATTCAGGCCTTCCGTGAGCACGTTGAACCGTTCGAGCATCCGCGCGAGCAGCCGCACGTCCTCCTCCGGCCAGGCGGCCAGCAGCGTGCGCAATTGGCCCTCGCGGGCGGCCCGCGCGTCGTCGAGCCGTTTGCGGCCCTCGGGCGTGAGGGCCAGCAGGTGGGCCCGGCCGTCCTCCGGGTCGGGGCTCCGGCTGATCAGCCCCAGCTCCTCCAGCACCTTGAGCTGGCGGCTGATCGTCGCCCGGCCGACCCGCAGGTAGGCGGCCAGGTCGCTGGACCGCATCGGCGAGCTCTGGTCGATGCGAACCAGCAGGCCGTACGCGCCGGGGTCGAGCTCGGGATGCACCTTGCGCCCCATGCCGGCGGAGAACGCCTTGGCGCGCCGGAGCAGGATGGCGAGCTGCCGCTCGACCGCGCAGTACGCCTCGCGCTCGCCGGCCGTCGGCGGTCGGGGAGCGATCTCCGCCTGCGTCATGGCCTGCCTCCTTCCGCCTGCGGTGGGCAGGGCGTTCAGCCGCGCACCGCCTGGATGTCCAGCTCTACCTTCAGTGTCGCGCCGATCAGCGAGATCCCGGCCTGGACGACCTGGTTGTAGGTCATCGCGAAGTCCTCGCGGCGCAACTCGGTGACCGCGTGGAAGGCCGCCCGCAGCCCGCCCCACAGGTCCGGGCCGGTGCCCAGGTACGTCATGTCGAGATCGACAGGGCGGCTGACGCCGCTCAGCGTCAGCACGCCGTGTACCGTCCACCGGTCCGGGCCCGCCGGCGACAGCCCGGTGCTCCGGTAGGTGATCACCGGGTGCACCGGGACGTCGAGGAAGTCCGCGGACCGCAGGTGATCATCGCGCATCCGGCTGCCCGTGTCGATGGACTCGGCGACGATCTCGGCGACCACGGACGACTCCTCCGGCGTGGCGCCCATGTCGATCCGGCCGGAGAACTCGGTGAACCGCCCCTGCACGCTGCTGAGACCGAGATGCCGGGCCGTGGCCGAGATCTTCGAGTGTTCGACGTCGATCGTCCACACGCCGGGCGGCGGGAGCTCGGTGCCACCCTGCCGGGCCAGCACCAGCGTGCCGGCCTCGGCGGCGCCCGAGGCGGTCGCGATCGCGGTGGACGCGGCCGGCGCGTACCCGATCGCGGTCGCGACCACCGTGTACACGCCCGGCCGCAGCGGGGCGGTGGCGACCTGCCCGTCGGCGTCCGCCTCCGCCCGCGCCACCTGGCGGCCGGTCGTGTCCGTCACCGTGACGACCGCGTGCTGGACGGCCCAGCCGTCCTTGCTGAGGACCATGGCGTGCAGCCCCCCGGGGACCGTCTCCGAGTCGCTCATCGCTCGTGTCCCAGCCACACGTCGTACGGCTCGTCGCCCTGGCCGCCCAGGTTCAGCGTGCTCGCCACGGGCGGGTAACCGCTGGCGACGATGGTGTACTGCCCGCCGGTGAGGTCGGTGAAGGCGTACTCGCCGTCCTCGGCGGTGGTCGCCACGCCCACCACGTTGCCCGCGGCGTCGAGCAGCGTGACCCTGGCGTCGGCCAGCGGCACGCCGTCCTTGACGCGGACCGTGCCCCGCACCCGCGCGCCGGGCAGCAGCACGACGTCGTGCCGGGTCTGGCCGGTGCCCAGCACCTCGACGGGGACGGCGGCCGGGCGGTACGCCGCGCCGCTGACCGTGAGCGTGTAGGTGCCGGCCACGATGCCGGTGAAGGTGAAGCCGCCCTCGGCGTCGGTCGCGCTCGTGGCCACGACCTCGCCGCGCACGTCGGTCACGACGACCACCGCCTCGGCGACCGGCGCACCGTCCGTCCCGCGTACGGTGCCGACGAGCCGGCCCGAGGCCGAGAGCACCATGTCGAAGTCCACCGGCTGGTCGCCCACGACCAGTGTCGCGACCTGCGGCTCCCGGTCGCCCGCCGACGCGATCAGCACGTACGTCCCGCCGCCCGGCGTCTGGAGCGCGTAGCCCCCGTCGTCCCGGGTGACCGTACGGCCGAGCTGGTGGCCGCGCACGTCGATCAGCGTGAGCGTGGCGCGGCCCACGGGCACGCCGTCCTGGCCCTTGACGAACCCGCGGATCTCCACGCCGCCCGGACCGTGCGTGTCCATGGCGACGGCGGCGTACGGCTGGGCCTGCGTGGCGGTGAGAACCTGCGCGTTCAGGGGTTGCGCATTCAGGGGTTGGGTGAGGGCGTGACCGTTCGGCGAGGCGACCTCGGCGCCGGTCGTGATCGGCCGCTGCCTGTCGCGCTGCGCGTGACGTCCGGGCGCGGCGCCGCCCCGCTGGTGGGAGATCTCGGGGGTGAGGGTCTCGTCGGGTTCCCGCGCGTCGGCGCGGACGCTGATCGCGCTGGTCCGCAGCGGGATCTCCTTGATGAACAGCACGGCGATCAGCGCGAGGAAGGCGGCCGGCGCGGCGTAGAGGAACAGGTCGCCGACGCCGTGGCCGTACGCGCTCTCGACGACGGCGCGGATCGGGGCGGGCATCGCGGCGAGGTCGGGGATCGCGCCGCTGTCGCCCCCGGTCCCGCTGACGCCCAGCGCCGACAGGCCCTCCTCCAGGTAGTTCTTGACGCGGTGGACCATCACGGCGCCCAGCGCCGACACGCCGATCGCGCCGCCGAGGGACCGGAAGAACGCGACCACCGAGCTGCCCGCGCCGAGGTCCTCCGCCCGCACCTCGTTCTGCACGGCGAGCACGAGGTTCTGCTGGCTCATGCCCACGCCCAC
Organism: Microbispora sp. NPDC049633; assembly: GCF_040675265.1. Lineage (NCBI taxonomy): Bacteria > Bacillati > Actinomycetota > Actinomycetes > Streptosporangiales > Streptosporangiaceae > Microbispora > Microbispora sp. NPDC049633. The sequence goes on along the minus strand of NZ_JBFAOO010000155.1, from coordinate 7,720 downwards.
GCCGACGAGGAACATGAAGACGGCCACGATCCAGTAGTCGGTGTCGTACCGCAGCGTGCCCATGAGCGCGAAGCCGGCGGTGAGGAAGAACGTGCCGGAGACCAGGAAGACCTTCCAGCGGCCGCTGCGCGTGATGATCTGCCCGGAAATGGTCGAGGAGAGCGCCAGGCCGAGGATCATCGGCAGCGTCATGAGGCCGGCCACCGTGGGCGTCTCACCACGGGCGAGCTGGAAGTACTGGCTGAGGAAGGTCGTCGCGCCGAACATGGCCACGCCGACCAGCACGCTGGCGACCACGGAGAGGCTGACCGTCCGCATCCGGAACAGGCGCAGCGGGACGATGGGCTCACTGGCCTTCGTCTCGACCAGGAGGAACAGCGCCGCGAGGACGACGGCCCCGCCGACCATCGCGCCGGTCTGCCACGACAGCCAGTCGTACTTGTTGCCCGCGAAGGACACCCAGATCAGCAGCAGCGAGACCGAGGCGGCGATGAGGATAGCGCCGCCCCAGTCGATGCGCACCTCGCGCTTGACCACGGGCAGGTGCAGGGTCTTCTGCAGCACGATGAGCGAGATGATCGCGAACGGCACGCCGACGTAGAAGCACCAGCGCCAGCCGAGCCAGTCGGTGTCCACGATGAGGCCGCCGATCAGCGGGCCGCCGATCGTGGCGACCGCGAACACCGCCCCCAGGTAGCCCGAGTAGCGCCCCCGCTCGCGCGGCGGGATCATCGCCGCCATGATGACCTGGGAGAGCGCGGTGAGGCCGCCGACGCCCAGGCCCTGCACCACCCGCGCCGAGATCAGCATCGTGGGGTTCTGCGACAGGCCGGCGATGATGGACCCGATCACGTACACGGTCAGGCCGATCTGGATGAGCACCTTCTTGCTCGTCAGGTCGGCCAGCTTGCCCCAGATCGGCGTCGAGACCGTCGCCGCGAGCAGGGTCGCGGTGATCACCCAGGTGTAGGTCGTCTCGTCCGCCTTCAGGTCCACCATGATGGTGGGAAGCGCGTTCGCCACGACGGTCGACGACAGGATCGCGACGAACATTCCGAGCAGCAGCCCCGAGAGCGCCTCCAGGATCTCCCGGTGCGTCATTCCCGGGGCCGCCGTTCCTGGCGGCGTCTCCTTGGTCATCGGATTCGCCATCGAAGTCCTCCCCGTACGATCAAACTTAGTTTCCCTAAGCAATCATATAGTGATCGTTGCTTCGGGCAACCAAATAGTCATGGCGCGGGGGTGGCCAAAGCCGACAAAGGCCCTGAACCCGCAGGTCAGGGCCTTGATCGTGTGTCAGGCTGTGAGGCGTATCACCGGTAGTTGACGAACTGAAGGGCGATGTCCAGGTCCTTGCCCTTGAGCAGGGAGATCACCTCTTGGAGGTCGTCCTTCTTCTTGGAGCTGACCCGGAGCTCCTCGCCCTGGATCTGCGCCTTCACGCCCTTCGGGCCCTCGTCCCGGATCAGCTTGGAGATCTTCTTGGCGTTCTCCTGGTCGATGCCCTCCTTGAGGGACACCATCAGGCGGTACTCCTTGCCGGACAGCTTCGGCTCGCCCGCGTCCAGGATCTTGAGGGACAGGTTGCGCTTGACGACCTTGTCCTTGAAGACGTCGAGCACGGCGTTGGCCCGCTCCTCGCTGTTCGCCTTGATCTCGATGTCCTTCTGCCCCGACCAGGAGATGCTCGCGCCGGTGCCCTTGAAGTCGAAGCGGTGCCCGACCTCCTTGACCGTCTGGTTCAGGGCGTTGTCGACCTCCTGCCGGTCGATCTTGCTCACCACGTCGAAACTGCTGTCGGCCATCGGTGTCCGTGTCCTCTCTCCGTTGCCCTTCGAGATTAGTGGGCGCCGATGTGATCAGAGGTCCTTCCTCATGACGACGCGGGGCGCCACCTCTATGCCGAGGGACCGTTCGTGCTCGACGAGCCCGGTGAGTTCCGGCCCCCACTCGTCAGGTCGTACGACGTGGAAGCCGCGCCGGGCGTACCAGGGGGCGTTCCACGGCACGTCCCGGAACGTCGTCAGCGTCACCGCGGCGGTACCGGCCCGCGTGGCCGCCGCGCAGACGGCGTCGAGGAGCCGGGTCCCGATCCCACGGTTGCCGTGGTCGGGATGTACGGCGATCTGTTCGAGGTGGGTCAGCCCGTCGACCATCCCGACCAGGGCGAACCCCACCGGCGGCCGACCCGCCACGATGACATGCCCGGGATCGTCGCACCCTTCGATCACCGTGGTGCCCGGCGGGAAGACGATGCCGAGCGGCACGAACATCCCGTCCGCCGCTGTCTCGATCTCCGCCAGGGCCGCGAGATCCGCCGGCTCAGCCTGTCTGATCACCGTCCCACTATGGCCGCCCGCCTGTGGCGCCCGCTCCCGGTTTTCCTGCGGATGATCATACGAGGGGCCGTGCCGGAACCCATGTCACGTGCACCCGGGAAGTCCGCTATTCTTCTACCTGTCGCCGCAGCGAGCGGAAGACAAGGCAGGTTGCCCGAGTGGCCAAAGGGAGCGGTCTGTAAAACCGTCGGCTCAGCCTACCCAGGTTCGAACCCTGGACCTGCCACCAGCAGAACAGCAGCTCAGAGGCCCTCCGGGGCCTCTTCTGCTTTCCAGGCATGTGCAGCTGTAGGCCACCCTGAGCCCCTGTCTGTCGCCGGTCCACCAATATGCGTGCAATGATCTTGAGGGGGTCTCCCCAGGTCCCGCCCGCAATTCGCCCCATCTCTGGGCGGATCATTGCAGGGCCCTAACGGATCTAGGGGAGGACAGGATGCGCCACGATCGGCGCGTCAGCAGGGGGCATGCCGTAATCTGCGGCATCGGATAACGTACGATCGTGGCTGCGTACCTGTTGATACTCGCGAATAGCGAGGGCGTTGCGTGGGTACTCCGTGAGTCACGCATGGCTTTCCCAAGGACAAGCCACCCCGAACTGAACCGGCTTAAGGCCGGAGACGATCTCTTCCTCGTGACCACCCGACGCTGCTGGCATAAGCCTGCGCGCGACCGTACCCGAGTCATCGGCCTTGCCGTGGTCGCCTCATCAGTAATCGCTTACGAACAACCTGTCACCATTGCAGGCCGGGACTTCACCCGCGGCTGTGACATCAGCCTACGGGCCCTCGCGCCGTACCCCACCGGACTAGAGTTGTTGCCGCTCGTGCCCAGGCTGGAGGCCTTCCCCAACCAGGGTGCCTGGTCCCTTCGCATTCGGCGCCCCCTTCTGCAAATCAGCGCAGCCGATGCGAACCTGCTCGCAGACGAACTAAAGGGTGTAACCCGCGAGCCCGCTACGGTCATTCCGCACTACCTAGCCTCCGTCTAGCAGCAACCAAATCTCAGCAGTGCAACGACGAACCGATCACCTCATGCCGTCAGCAGCTCATCAATTCGTCGATTAGCCATCTCTTGCTGGCCATCGAGGCACTTCGCGTACACCCGCAGGAGGACGTCAACGCTGTGCCCGGCCCGCTCGGCTACGTCGGGGGCCGAGACTCCCGCGTTGAGCCACAAGGAGACGGCCGCATGCCGAAGATCGTACGGCCGACGAGCCAGGGGAGAGGCGACCTGGGCGGGGGTGAAGGCGAGCTTTCGGGCTTCCTGCCACACCTCCGTGTAGGCCGTCGAGGCGACGACCCCGCCGCGTTCACTGCGGAAGATCCGCCCGTCCGCGCCGACCCCGAACTCTTCGATGTGTTGCCGAAGGATCTTGACCAGGGCCGGAGGGATGGGCACGGGCCGTACGTCGTCCCGGCCCCGGTGCTTGAGCCCGCGTTCCTCGTGAGCGTCGCCGCTGTCGGTCCACTGGGTGTTGACCTCGGGACGTGACACGTCGACGAGGAGTCGGCCCCAGCCGGTTGCCGGAAGATGGCAGTCCTCCTGTCGGAGGGCGACGGCCTCACCCGGCCGAAGCGCGGCGTAGTACATGCAGGCGAACAGTGCCATGAGCCGCCGCCCCCGGCCGCGCTTGCCCACGTAGGTCACAGCGGTCAGCAGTTCCTCGGCCTGCCGCGGATTCACGACGACGCGAGGGTCTACGGTCTCGGTCGTCTTCGGGGGCTTCCACTTGACCTTGTGCAGCGGATTGGACGGCAACTCTTCCAGCTCAACCGCGTACTCCAGGACCGCATGGAGGACGGCCCGCTTCCGCCTGATCGTGTTCGCGCTGGCGGCCTGACCGTCGAGGCGAAGCGCGAGCGCGTCGAGGGCAAGCCGCACGGTCTTCGTCTCGTTCAGGTCGGCCAGGTCGAGGGACGCACCTTCGAGCCAGCGGACCGCCCGCGCCATCTCCGGGGACGGCTCCGGCCTCTTGTCCGCCGGCATGAGGGCGCACTTACGAAGTGCGGTCCGTAGGGTTTCGGCGTCAGGGCGGCCCGGACGCTCCTTGGTCAGAGCGGGGAGAACGGTGGAGAGCGCGTCAGAGATGCTGTCGCGCGTCTTCGCCGCAGCGTGGGGCCACTTCATATCGATGTAGGCCCGGACGAAATCGAAGACGGTCCGCGCGCTCTTGGCCTTGATCATGGAGGCCGGTAGGCCGCTCTCGACGTCGAAGGGCTCTCCTCGCTTGGCCGCCTGGCGGAGGTCCGACAGGAAGCTCTCGGCGAGAGCCTTGGTCCGGTAGGTCTTCGAAGACCGCTTGCCGGCCACCTGCCATCGAACAACGTAGGACGGCGTCTTGCTCGACTTGTTCCGGTAGGCCTCGAAGAACTTCACGTCATAGGAGGTGTTCACGCAGCCTCCCGCAGGCTCTCAAGCCAGGCATCGAACTCACTGCGGTAGATGCGGATCTCCCCGTTGGGGAGCTTGAGGCCCTCGGGAGCCTTGCCGGTCTCACGCCACCGGTAGAAGGTCCGGCGGGAGATGCCGCCGAGCTCGTCGAGGATTTCGGGGACTGTCATCAGCTTGTCGTCTTTCTTCATGCCGCCCTCCCTTCAGTTGCCGAAAGATCTTGGCCGTCTGCCTCGGCTTCGAGCCGGGCCAGGTGGTTGCGCCAGCCTTGGCGTTCATGAACCGAGCGCAGGAGCCGGACGCCGATGGGGGCCAACTCGGGATCACCGGGCTTGACCGGCCGCCAGACGTAGCGGTGGGGATCGACCGGCTCGTCTTCGACGCCGAGCGCTTCGAGCACCCAAGTGCGGCGGTCCTGCTTGTGCTCCGTCAGAGTCTTGTTGGACCACTTCCTTGAGACGAGCACGCGGCGGCCCGCGTAGCCGAGGTGATCGGGCTTGTGCGCCTTGCCCCTGCACCGTCCCGGCGCCATGCCGGGCTTGGCGCCCTTGGGCTGCACCCCATACCGCAGCCAGTTCGGGCACGTCGGCGAGCACGGCTCAAACCGCAACGCCTCAAGCAGCCGCTCAGCGTGAGCCTTCCGGCGAGGGTCATCGGTGCCGAGGGCGTCGCCGAGAGACTTGGTCAGGTACTTCGACAGGTACTGAATGAGCTGGTCGGCGTCCGGGGTTCCGGCGAGGACGCTCTGTATGTCGAGCTGGTCGCCGAAGCGGAGCACGTGCAGGGGTTCCGCCTCGTCGTCCTGGTCGAGCCGGTCGAGGGCCTGTTCCCAGGTCGGCAGGACTTCCCCCGTGGTCGGGTCGAGGTAGCCGGCCCCGTCCTCCCACACGGGGAGGTGGTCACCCTCGAAACGGACTTCATCGGTCGAGGGCCACCACACCTGGTGATACGTGGCCGCGATGATCTGCCGCAGTTCCGCACGGGGCAGGGTGCCGCGGATCGCTATATGGAGATGAGGTGCGAGCCGCTTTTGTGGTTCGACGGTGGCGAAGTACTGCACGTCATACCCGGCGACCCGGCGGAGGTTCTGCACGAAGCGGTCCACGAGCTTGGAGAAGTGCAGCGCGTCGCGAGCCGCCCGCGCGTAGTTGTACCGGTCCGGGTCGAGGGGCGCACCCTCCAGCACCCGCCCGTACGACGGCAGTGTGAGTGTGACGAACATCGAGGGCCGGTAGGTCTTGCCGTCCGAGCCGGTGAAGGTCCGCCCGAGCGTGGTCTTGGTCATCTGCCGCTTGGGCAGATCCGGGGCGTCCTGCCGCCGCTTCGTGGACCGCGAGCGCTTGGCGGAGGTGCGGCCGAGGACGTTGCCGCGCATCCCGGCCCGGTTGATCTCCTCGTCCAAGTCCTCAATGGCGGCGTCCAGGTCGGTGGTGTCGCCGCCGGCCTTCTCGACCTCATCCCGCCACGCCTGGGCGTCGGCCCGCAGCTCCACGAGGTGACGCTGATACTCATCGGCGTTGTCCGGGAGGTTCACCGGCTCGGCTTCAAGGTGCCAGCCCTCCCCGGCACTGCGCCCGCCGAAGCTGCCGGTTGCGCTTGGCGCACGGCGGGCACTTGCTCTCCAACGTGGCCCCGCAGGGGACGTCGATGACCTCAACCTGGCCGGTGAGGATGTCCTGCCGCCGCAGCGGAACCGGCCGGATACAGACGCCGTACTGCTTGGCGATCTCCTCGACCACGTCCCGCGCCAGCGGTTGAGCCATCTGGACGGCGCGGGGTGTGGAGCGGTCGTGCGGGTTGGTCACCGGTCACCGTCCCACGCGCTGAGGGGGTCGAGGAGGTCGGCCGGGCCGAGGCCATCGACCATGACGGCGGCTTTCTCGCCGCACTCGTGGCACTCGCAGATGCCGCGCACGGGGTCGAGCCACAGCACGTCCAGGGCGCCGCAGCCCGAGCAGCGCAGGCCGTCGAGGATGTGAGCCAGGCGCATCATCGGCCCTCCCCCGCGAACTCGGCGACCATCGCGGAGATGTCGGCGTCGGAGACGTAGGCCGCCCGCACCCGCACCGGATCTGGACTGGTTTCGAGGCGGACGTAGCCGACGCCCGCGCCCAACTCCGGGACCGGTGAGATGTGGTCAGCCAGCGCGCCCCGGTCCCGTGCTCCATCGCCGAGGACCATGTCCACCTGCTCGGACTCATCCAGCCGCAGCGCGATCTTGTCGGGGAACAGGTTGCGGATGTTCATGACCTCCTTGCGCGGGTCCTGCAAGGACGCCATGACCCCGACCCCCACCGCGCGCCCTTGCGTGGTCAGCGTGGCCAGGGCGGCCGTGATGCGCTGCCTCAGGTGCTTGTCCGGTTGGTAGGCGGTCAGGAACGCCACCTCATCCACGAGCACCAGGACGAAGGGGTCCGCCATGGTGGGGGTGTGGGAGCGCTGAAGGCCGGCGAACCGGTCGGCCCGCTCCTGCATCACGCACACGGCCTCGTCGAGCAGGTCGGCGCACTCCTTCGGATCAGCGGCGTATCTCGCGCCGAACAGGGCGCAGCCGAAGGACAGTTCCATTCGCCTGGGGTCGAGCGCCCACACCTGCATCAGGCCCGCCCGCATCGCCGGAAGGAGCCCGCGGATGGTCGACCACAGGTAGGACCCTTTGCCCGCGCCCGTGGCCCCGGCGATCAGGACATGGGTGCCGTGCACCTTGAGCCGCAGCGGCGTGCCGTCCTCGCACCGACCGATCTCGACCGGACCCACCGACGCCACCTCGGGCACCGGAAGCGCGGGCAGGGGTTCGGCGAGGGGGTCACGCCGGGGGAAGGTGAGCACGAGCCGCCCGGCCCGAGCGACGGCGACCCGGCAGGAGGGTGCGCCGAAGCCGTGGGCCAGGTGTTCGATGCGGTCGGCCCAGTCGGTGACGGCCTGCCCGGACAGCATGCGCACGGTGACGCGGTCGGCCCAGCCGTCGCACTCCACCCGCACGAGGCGGG
>NZ_JBFAOO010000154.1:0-17593 GCF_040675265.1 Microbispora sp. NPDC049633 | reverse complement strand
CCCGGCCCGCAGGCTCGCCCGCCACCGCGGCGACGCCGTGGCGGCCAGGAGCCGGGCGGCGGTGGCGGCCGCGCCGCGACGCAGATCCGCCACGCTCGATTCGAGGGCGGCCGCGCGCGCCGGGTCCCCGGTGAGCCGCTCGGCCAGCGCCTGAGGAGACACCCGGGCGAGGTACCGGCGGGCCGCAAGCCGGGGGGCGGAAGCCGAGTGCGCCTGGAGGAAGAAGGGGGCCACGAGCGTGAGCCGGTCCACCGCGCCCGGATGGGCGGCCGCCGCCTCCACCGCCGCCGCGGCGCCGATGGAGTGACCGACGATGTGACGCGCGCCGGTCCCGGTCACGAGAGCGGCCAGCCAGGCCGGCCAGTCGTCGCGACCCCCCGCGCTCATCCCCAGTCCCGGCAGGTCGGCGGCACGGGCGTCGCCCATCGCCGTGACGACCGCCGCCCAGGTGTCGGCGTTGACCGGCAGGCCCGGCAGCACCACCGTGGGCGCGCCCTGCTCGCCGAGCTCGAACGTCCGCACCCCGCCCGCGTCGACGAACCGCCTGCCACCGGCGGGGGCGTCCCCGAAGCGACCGGCCGCCAGGTGGTCGGCCCAGCGGCGGATCGTCGTGGCGGTGTCCGGCATGGTCAGCCCGTGGCGAGCCGCGAAGGCACGCGCCGGGCCCGTGGGATAGCGGTCGGCCGACAGGAACGTCAGCGTCTCCGGATCGGCTTTCGTGAGTCTGCGGGGCAGGCGCTTCACCAGGGGCACCGGAACCCTCAGGCGGGGCGCCCTGACCCGGTAGTGCTCCGCGACGAGCTCGATCAGGCCAGGCAGCGCGGGCGTGTCGTCATCCAGCAGCCAGTAGGACGCGCGCTCGGTGGTCTCGTCCATCGGCAGCAGGGTCATGAACCGGGCGAGGTAGTCGACCGCGACCACCGGGACGAACGTCCGCGCGTTCCCCGGAACCGCCGCGAGACCGCCCTGCCAGAGGTCGCGCAGGGTCGACGCGAGCCCGAGGTACTGGCCGGCCTCGCCGGTGACGCTGTCACCGATCACGCTGGCCGGGTTGACCACCGACCAGGGCACGCCCAGCCGCTCCGCCTCGAATCGGAAGACGGCGTCCGCCTCCACCTTGGACGCCTCGTACGCGCCGAGGGCTTGGTATGCCTCCCGCCGCTGCTCCTTGCTCCAGGGACGGGGGTCCTGCCCGCCCACGCGATACCCCGAGACGTGGACGAGGCGGCGCAGGCGCGGCAGCCGCGCCGCGAAGGCGACGACCGCGCGAACGCTGTCGACGTTGGCCCGGCGGGCCTCGTCGGCCGGCATGCCGAACCGGTAGGCGCCGGCGCAGTTGTAGACCTCCGTCACGTCGCCGGCCTCCCCGTCGATCAGCGACGGCCCGGCGAGATCGACCCGGAGGTCGGCCGGGGCCGCGTCGTGCCCGTGCTCGGCCAGCCACCGGGTGAGCCGCCGGTAGGACTCGTGGCCGCGGCAGGCCGCGCTCACCCGGACGCCGGCCTGACCGAGCGCGAGGACCAGGTGGCGTCCGACGAAGCCGGTCGCGCCCAGGACCAGCGCGTGCCTGTCCACGGCGCTCACGACAAGACCTCCGTGCCCTCGTGGATCAGCTCGGGCATCGGCTCCACGAGCCACCCGCCGATCCCGGCTCCTGATGTTTCGATCACACCGCTAACACTAGACCGGTCTACATAGTTCGCGTCAAGAGGTGGCCGGGTCATCGCCATACGGAGCGCGTGTGAAGGATCGTCCCCACATGCCACCGGGCCGCCCGTACGGACGGCCCGGTGGTGGGAAGAGGGGTGGGATCAGCGGCCGGTGAACTGGCGGCCGCGACCGCCTTCGCCCGCGCCGTACCCGGCCTGCCCGCCGGCCCGGCCACGGTGGTGACCGCCGCCCCGCCCGCCGCGGGACTCGCCGCGTCCGTCACCGGCCCACGGCGCCCGGGACCGCTCACCCTGGTCGGGCCACCTGTGCCGGCCGTCGCCCTCGCCGGGGCGGTCGCCGCCACGGGGGCGGTCGCCGAAACGGCGACGGCCCCGCGGCTTGTCGTCCCGCTGCCTGTCGTCGTGCCCGGGCCGCAGCGGCGCGCGCACGTCGGGCTCCCACACGGCCACGGCCTCGCCGCTCGGCCGCCGGGCCCCGGCGATCTCGTTCAGGACCGGGTCGCCCGGCGCCACCCGGTGCCGTGACGCGGCGACCCCCGCCTTGCGGGTCATCGACTCGGTGGAGCGACGCTCGCTCGGCAGCACCAGCGTCAGCACCACGCCGCGCTCGCCCGCACGGGCCGTACGGCCGCCCCGGTGCAGGTAGCTCTTGTGGTCGGCGGGCGGATCCACGTGCAGCACGAGGCTCACGTCGTCGACGTGGATGCCGCGCGCCGCGACGTCGGTGCACACGAGCACCCCGATCTTGCCCTGGCGGAACCCGTCGAGGATGCGGGTGCGCTGGTTCTGCCGCTTGCCGCCGTGCAGGCCGCCCGCGCGGACCCCCGCCCGGGCCAGCTGCTTGACGACCCGGTCGACGCCGTGCTGGGTGCGCACGAACAGGATCGTACGGCCGTCCCTGTTGGCGATCTCGGCCGTCACGTCGGCCTTGTCGTCGCGCTGCACCTGGAGCAGGTGGTGCTCCATCGTGTCGACCGGGGAGGTGGCCGGATCCAGCGAGTGGACCACCGGGTCGGTCAGGAACCGCTGGACCAGCGTGTCCACGTCGCCGTCGAGCGTCGCGGAGAACAGCAGGCGCTGCCCGTCGGCGGGCGTGCGCGCGAGCAGCGCGCTCACCACGGGGAGGAAACCGAGGTCGCACATGTGGTCGGCCTCGTCGAGGACCGTGATCTGGACGTCGTCGAGCGCGCACGCGCCCTGCTCGATCAGGTCGGTGAGGCGGCCGGGCGTGGCGACCACGACGTCCACGCCCCGGCGCAGGTCCTCGATCTGGCGGCCCATCGGCATGCCGCCGACGACCGTCCTGGTGCGCAGCGACAGTCCCCGGCCGAGCGGCTCGATGGTGGCGGCGACCTGGAAGGCGAGTTCGCGGGTGGGCACCAGGATGAGGGCGCGGGGCCGGCGGGGCGCCGACTTGTCCCCCGCGATCCTGGCCAGCGTCGGCAGGCCGAAGGCGAGGGTCTTGCCGGAACCGGTCCGGCCGCGTCCGAGGACGTCGAGCCCGGCGAGGATGTCGGGGATGGCCGCCCGCTGGATCGGGAACGGCGTGGTGATGCCCTGCCGGGCGAGCCCTGTCACGAGCGGTCTGGGCAGCCCCAGCGTCCCGAACTCGGCAGGGGTGGTCGTGCCCTCGTCGAGGGCAGAGATGGTCACGAAATCGTGCCTTTCGAAGAAAGACGTGCCGGAACACGCGGGCGCGTCACTTCTGCGAAAGGACGAGCCGGGTCAGGCACGGCAGGCGTGCCGTGCCTGCGGGCGTCACAGGCCGAATGACGACGGCCTGCGGCCCGCACGATGCCGTGAGCACACGTCCCGCAGAAGTGGAGACCGCCGGGGGCGGCTCTCACGGACGCCTTTCACTCACGTCGCACAAGGAAGAGCAAAAAACGATCGTACGGCATTCCCGCATCGCATCGGCCGTCCCGGCCCGGGACACGCTCCGCGTGGGGGGACAAGCGCGCGTCCCGCCGCGTGCGGACGCGGCGGGACGGTGCGGGTTCTCTCCGGCCGGAGGCCGCCGGGATCAGACGTTGAAGCCGAGCATCCTGAGCTGGTCGCGGCCCTCTTCAGTGATCTTGTCCGGGCCCCACGGCGGGAGCCAGACCCAGTTGATGACCACGTTGGAGACCAGGTCGGCGAGCGCCGAGTTGGCCTGGTCCTCGATCACGTCGGTCAGCGGGCAGGCGGCGCTGGTCAGCGTCATGTCGATGGTGGCGATCGGGCGCTCGCCCTCGCCGGCCGGGTCGAGGTTGACGCCGTACACGAGGCCGAGGTCCACCACGTTGATCCCCAGCTCGGGGTCCACGACGTCCTTCAGCGCGTCGAGCACGTCGTCGAGGCTGGTCTCCCCGTCGTAGGTGCCGGGGGCGACCTCGGTCGCGGTTCCCGTCGGGGTCTCGGTCGGCTTGCTCACGTCGTCTCCTCACCTCGCGGCGCCCGCGGAGCGACGCCGTACTTCCCAACACGGCGGAGGCCGCCGGTCATCCCTGGCTCCTCATGAGCGCGTCCTTGTAGGCCATCCAGGCCAGCAGCGCGCACTTGACGCGGGCGGGGAACTTCGCCACACCGGCGAACGCCACCGCGTCACCCAGCACGTCCTCGTCCGGCTCCACCTGGCCCCTGCCCTGCATGAGCCGGGTGAACTCCTCCACGACCGACAGCGACTCCTCCACGGTGGAGCCCGTGGCGAGCTCGTGCAGCACCGAGGCGGCGGCCTGGCTGATGGAGCAGCCCTGACCGTCGTAGGACACGTCGAGCACCTTGCCGCCGTCGGCCACCTTCACCCGCAGCGTCACCTCGTCGCCGCAGGTCGGGTTGACGTGGTGCACCTCGGCGTCGTACGGGTCGCGCAGGCCGCGCCCCTGGGGATGCTTGTAGTGCTCCAGGATCAGCTCCTGGTACATCGATTCAGCGATCATGGCTCAGCCGAACACCTTCTGCACGTGGTGGAGGCCGCGGACCAGTGCGTCGATCTCGGCCGTCGTGTTGTACAGGTAGAAAGACGCCCGTGTGGTCGCGGGAATTCCGAACCTGAGGTGCAGCGGCCGGGCGCAGTGATGACCTACCCGGACCGCGATCCCGTACACGTCGTCGAGGATCTGCCCCACGTCGTGGGGGTGGATCCCCTCCAGGGTGAACGAGATCGTGCCACCGCGGGCGATGGGCGTACGCGGGCCGATGATCCTGAGCCCCGGGACCTCCGGCAGCGCCTCCAGCGCGTACGCGACGAGTTCCTTCTCGTGCGCCTTGATCTGGTCCATGCCGACGGCGGTCAGGTAGTCGGCGGCGGCGCCGAGGCCGATCGCCTCGACGATGGGCGGTGTTCCGGCCTCGAACTTGTGCGGCACCGGCGCGTAGGTCGAGCGGTCCATCCAGACCGCCTCGATCATCTCGCCGCCGCCGAGGAACGGCGGCATCGCGTCGAGCAGCTCGCGGCGGCCCCACAGCACGCCGATGCCGGACGGCCCGACCATCTTGTGGCCGGTGAACGCGACGAAGTCGACGCCCAGTTCGGTCACGTCCACCGGCTGGTGGGGCACCGACTGCGACGCGTCGAGCATCATCAGCGCGCCGACCTCGCGCGCGCGGGCCAGGATCGGCGAGACCGAGTTGACCGTGCCCAGCACGTTCGACTGGTGCGTGATCGACACGATCTTCGTGCGCTCGTTGACCAGCTCCTCCAGGCCCTCGACGTCGAGGCGGCCCTCGTCGGTCACGGGGAACCAGCGCAGCGTCGCGCCGGTCCGCTGCGCGAGCAGCTGCCACGGCACGATGTTGGAGTGGTGCTCCATCTCCGAGATGACGATCTCGTCGCCGGGGCCGATCCGGAACCGCTCGTCCTCGCCGACGGGGTTGCCGAAGGCGTACGCCACGAGGTTGAGGGCCTCGGAGGCGTTCTTGGTGAAGACGATCTCGTCGCGCGACGGGGCCTTCACGAACGCGGCGATCTTGTCACGGGCGGCCTCGTAGGCCTCGGTCGACTCGCTGCCCAGCACGTGCAGCGCCCGGCCGACGTTGCCGTAGTGCCAGGTCAGGTGATCGCGCATGGTCTCGATCACCTGGGTCGGCTTCTGGGAGGAGTTGCCGGAGTCGAGGTAGACCAGCGACCTGCCTCCGGGAAGTTCGCGGCCGAGGACCGGGAAGTCCTTCCTGATCCTCTCCACGTCGAAGCCGGGCGCACTCATCAGGCGGACGCCGCCTTCGTGTAGGCCTCGTAGCCCTCGTTCTCCAGCTTGTCGGCCAGCTCGGGGCCGCCCTCCTCCACCACGCGCCCGCCGGCGAAGACGTGGACGAAGTCCGGCTTCACGTAGCGCAGGATGCGGGTGTAGTGGGTGATCAGCAGCACGCCGGTGTCGCCGCTCGCGCGGAACCGGTTGATGCCCTCGGAGACCACACGCAGGGCGTCGACGTCGAGGCCGGAGTCGGTCTCGTCCAGCACGGCGATCTTGGGCTTGAGCAGCTCCAGCTGGAGGATCTCGTGGCGCTTCTTCTCACCGCCGGAGAAGCCCTCGTTGGTGTTGCGCTGGGCGAAGGCCGGGTCGATGGACAGCGCGTCCATGCCCGACTTCAGCTCCTTGGCGAAGTCGCGCAGCTTGGGCGCCTCGCCGCGGACCGCGGTGATCGCCGAGCGCAGGAAGTTCGACACGCTGACACCGGGGACCTCGACCGGGTACTGCATGGCGAGGAAGAGGCCGGCGCGGGCGCGCTCGTCCACCGACATCTCCAGCAGGTCCTCGCCGTCGAGCAGCACGGAGCCGGAGGTGATCGTGTACTTCGGGTGGCCGGCGACGGCGTAGGCCAGCGTCGACTTGCCCGAGCCGTTCGGGCCCATGATGGCGTGCGTCTCGCCGCTGCGGACCGTCAGGTCGACGCCGCGCAGGATCTCCTTGTCGCCCACGGCGACGTGCAGGTCACGGATCTCAAGAGTGGACACGAGTTATTTACTCCTTCGAGAGCGAGACGTACACGTCGTCGCCTTCGATCTTGACACGGTAGACGTTGACGGGCCTGGTCGCGGGCGGCCCGGTGGGCTTGCCGCTGCGCAGGTCGAAGCAGGAGCCGTGCAGCCAGCACTCCAGGGTGTGGTCGTAGACCTCGCCCTCGCTGAGCCGCACCTCCGCGTGGGAGCACACGTCGTGCAGGGCGAAGACCTCGCCGCCGGTCCGCACCAGCGCGACCGGCGTCTCGCCGACCTCCAGGCCGAGGACGCCGCCGTCGGGGATGTCCCCGACCTGGCAGACCTTCTCCCAGTGGACGGTCTCAGCGCTCATCTGGCCAGCTCCGCCTCGACGGCCGACAGGACCCGCTCGCGGATCTCCGGCACCTCGATCTGCTCGATGAGCTGGGCGAAGAACCCGTGGATGACCAGGCGGCGCGCCTCGTCGAACGGGATGCCGCGGGCCTGCAGGTAGAACAGGTGCTCGTCGTCGAGGCGGCCGGACGCGGACGCGTGGCCCGCTCCCGCGACCTCGCCGGTGAGGATCTCCAGGTTCGGCACCGAGTCGGCGCGGGCGCCGTCGGTGAGGATGAGGTTCCGGTTCAGCTCGTAGGTGTCGGTGCCCTCGGCCTCGGCCCGGATGATCACGTCCCCGATCCAGACCGCGTGCGCGGCGTCGCCCTGCAGCGCACCCTTGTAGGTCACGTTGCTGCGGCAGTTCGGCACGCTGTGGTCCACCAGGAGGCGGTGCTCCAGGTGCTGGCCGGCGTCCACGAAGTACAGCCCGGTGAGGTCGGCGTCGCCGCCGGGGGCGGTGTACGACACCGAGGGCGACAGCCGTACGAGGTCGCCGCCGAGGGTGACCACGAACGAGCGGAACGTCGCGTCCTTGCCGAGCCGCGCGTGGTGGTGGGAGACGTGCACGGCGTCGTCGTCCCAGTCCTGCAGGCTGACGACCTTGAGCGTCGCGCCCTCGGCCACGTCGAACTCGACGTTGTCGGCGTAGACGGCGCTGCCGCGGTGGTCCAGGACCAGCACGGCCTCGGCCATCGGCTCCACCGACACGAGGATGTGCCCGTACGCCGAGGCGCCCGCCCCGGACCCCCGCAGGGTGATCACGGTGGGCCGGGAGGCGGCCGTCATCTTCGGCACCGTGACGACGGTGGCCTTCTCGAACGACGAGTACGCCTGCGCGCTGACCCGGTCGGCCGGCGTGTAGGCCTTGCCGAGCCGGGCGTCGTCGCGGCCGACGGTCTCGACGCGCACCTCGGGCGCGGCCTCGACGTCCGCCACGACGCCGCCGGTGACGGCGGCCGTGCCGTTGTGCAAACCCTTGAGCCGCGACAGCGGCGTGAACCGCCACTCCTCCTCGCGGCCCGTCGGCACCGGGAAGTCCGCCACGTCGTACGACGCCTTCTCGTGCAGCGTCGACAGCGGTTTGGTCTCCAGGCCCATCAGCCGACCGCTCCTTCCATCTGCAGCTCGATCAGGCGGTTGAGCTCCAGGGCGTACTCCATGGGCAGCTCGCGGGCGATCGGCTCGACGAAGCCGCGCACGATCATGGCCATCGCCTCGTCCTCGCCGAGGCCGCGGCTCATCAGGTAGAACAGCTGGTCCTCCGACACCTTGGAGACCGTGGCCTCGTGGCCCATCGACACGTCGTCCTCACGGACGTCCACGTACGGGTAGGTGTCGGACCGGCTGATCTGGTCGACGAGCAGCGCGTCGCACTTGACGGTCGAGGCCGAGCCGGCCGCGCCCTCGTCGATCTGCACCAGGCCGCGGTAGGACGTGCGGCCGCCGCCGCGCGCCACGGACTTGGAGATGATCGTGGAGGACGTCTTGGGCGCGAGGTGCACCATTTTGGCGCCCGCGTCCTGGTGCTGGCCCTCGCCGGCGAAGGCGACCGACAGCGTCTCGCCCTTGGCGTGCTCGCCCATCAGGTAGACGGCCGGGTACTTCATCGTGACCTTGGAGCCGATGTTGCCGTCGATCCACTCCATGGTCGCGCCCTCGTACGCCACGGCGCGCTTGGTGACCAGGTTGTAGACGTTGTTCGACCAGTTCTGGATCGTCGTGTAGCGGCAGCGGGCGCCCTTCTTCACGATGATCTCGACGACCGCCGAGTGGAGCGAGTCGGACGAGTAGATCGGCGCGGTGCAGCCCTCGACGTAGTGGACGTAGGAGTTCTCGTCCACGATGATCAGGGTCCGCTCGAACTGGCCCATGTTCTCGGTGTTGATCCGGAAGTAGGCCTGCAGCGGGATCTCGACGTGCACGTTCGGCGGCACGTAGATGAACGAGCCGCCCGACCACACGGCCGTGTTGAGCGCGGCGAACTTGTTGTCGCCCACCGGGATCACCGAGCCGAAGTACTCCTTGAAGAGCTCCTCGTGCTCGCGCAGCCCGGTGTCGGTGTCGACGAAGATGACACCCTTCTCCTCGAGGTCCTCACGGATCTTGTGATAGACGACCTCGGACTCGTACTGGGCGGCGACGCCGGCGATGAGGCGCTGCTTCTCCGCCTCGGGGATGCCGAGCTTGTCGTAGGTGTTCTTGATGTCGGCGGGCAGCTCGTCCCAGGACGCGGCCTGCTTCTCCGTCGAGCGGACGAAGTACTTGATGTTGTCGAAGTCGATGCCCGTGAGGTCAGAGCCCCAGGTCGGCAGCGGCTTCTTCCCGAACAGCCGAAGGCCCTTGAGGCGCAGGTCGAGCATCCACTCCGGCTCGTTCTTGAGCGCGGAGATGTCGCGGACGACCTCTTCGGACAGCCCACGCCGGGCCGTGGCCCCAGCCACGTCCGTGTCGGCCCAGCCGAACTTGTAATTCCCGAGGCCTTCCAGCTCCGGGCGGTCGGTGACAGTCACCTTCCGGACTCCTTGCTCGTCGATGTGCTCGATAGGTCGGTACGCGCGTGCCGTGCGGCGAGCGCGTGAGAACTCACATGGGTGGTGCAGACCCCGTCGCCGTTGGCGATCGTGGCCAGCCGCTGCACCGGGGTGCCCAGCAGCCGGGCGAACGCCTCGGTCTCCGCCTCGCACAGCTGCGGGAACTGCGCCGCGACGTGCGCGACCGGGCAGTGGTGCTGGCACAACTGCTCGCCGCCCTTGCCCCCGCCCCGCTCAATCGCCGTGGCCGACGCCGCGTAGCCCTCCGTGGACAGAGCCTCGGCCAGCACGCGGACCCGCTGCTCGGCCGGGACCTCGCGCATGAGCGCTTCGAGCCGGCCGACCAGTCCGGACAC
Source organism: Microbispora sp. NPDC049633 (assembly GCF_040675265.1). Taxonomy (NCBI): domain Bacteria; kingdom Bacillati; phylum Actinomycetota; class Actinomycetes; order Streptosporangiales; family Streptosporangiaceae; genus Microbispora; species Microbispora sp. NPDC049633. The sequence continues at coordinate 7,743 of NZ_JBFAOO010000154.1, read as the reverse complement.
CTGCGCCCGCGCGAACTCCGACACGGCCTCGCCGCCGAGACGCTCGGCCAGGAAGCGCAGCGCGCTGCCGGCCAGGTCGTCGTAGGCGTGGACGAAGGCGCTGCGGCCCGCGTCGGTGATCGCGAACATCTTCGCGGGCCTGCCGCGCCCCCGCTGGCCGCGCGGGCGGGCCGTACGGGGCTCTATCATGCCCTCGGCCAGCAGCGCGTCGAGGTGACGGCGGACCGCGGCCGGCGTCAGGCCGAGCCGCTCGCCCAGCGCCGCGGCGGTGACCGGACCGTGCTCCAGGATGAGCCGCGCCACCCTGGCCCGGGTCCCCCGCTCGGCGCCGATGTCCTTGCTCACGACGTCCTTGTACGCAGGGGTCGCCGGAACCGGCCGCGTCACCACGGCCTTCTCGGCGTTCTGCTTCCCCTGCACGTATTTCACAACATCAGTGTGCCGTAATTCCTTCCCGGCCGACAAACGCAAGCCGAGGTCCACGAGAATGTAATTTCTCACGCAGGTAAGCCTTACCTAACCTGCGACGACGAGACTTTTCCCCATCCTTTACCTCGGAGGTCTGGAATGACGGCACTCTCCGACGAGAGCGCGCCTCCCGCTCCCTAGACTCGATGCCGTCGACGACTGACCAGGACGACCCGCATCCGGCCGGCTCTGGCGGTCGGTCCGTGAGGGGAGGCCGGTGGAGTGCCGGGGGTGGACAGCACGCTTGACAGCACGCGTGGCGGCGCGGACGACGGCGCTCCCGCGGTCGAGATCGACGGGCTGGTCAAGCGGTACGGGAGCACCACGGCCGTCGACGGGCTGACCCTCACCTGCGCCCGGGGCGCCGTCACGGCGATCCTCGGGCCCAACGGCGCCGGCAAGACCTCCACGATCGAGATCTGCGAGGGCTTCCGCCGGCCGGACGGCGGGACCGTCCGCGTGCTCGGCCTGGACCCGGCCGACCCCGCCCTCAGACCGCGCCTGGGGATCATGCCGCAGACGGGCGGGGTGCCTCCCGCCGCCCGCGCCGGCGAGTGGCTGCGGGTGGTCTCCCGGTTCTACGCCCATCCGCTCGACCCGGACGCCCTGCTCGGCCTGCTCGGCCTGGCCGGGCACGCGCGCACGCCGTACCGGCGGCTGTCGGGCGGGCAGCAGCAGCGCCTGTCGCTCGCGGCGGCGGTGATCGGGCGGCCCGAACTGGTCTTCCTCGACGAGCCGACCGCCGGGCTCGACCCGCAGGCGCGCCACGCCTGCTGGGACCTCGTCACGGCGCTGCGCGCCGCCGGGGTGTCGGTGGTGCTGACGACCCACCAGATGGACGAGGCGGAGAAGCTCTCCGACCACGTGGTGGTCATCGACCACGGCCGGGTGGTGGCCGAGGGCACGCCGGAGTCGCTGACCGGCGCCGAGCGCCAGCTCAGGTTCCGCGCGCGGCCGGGGCTCGATCTGGAGGAGCTGCTGGCCGCGCTGCCGCCGGGCAGCGCCGCCAAGGAGTCGCCCTCGGGGCACTACATCATCGAGGGGCAGGTCGGCCCCCAGCTGCTCGCGACCGTCACCGCCTGGTGCGCCACCGAGGGCGTCACCACCGAGGATCTGCGCATCGAGCGGCGCACGCTGGAGGACGTCTTCCTCGAACTGACCGGCAGGGAGCTGCGGTGACCACGTTCGCCACGCTGGACCTCACGCCGCGGCCGGGGGCCGCGCCGCTGCGCCGGATGGTCCTCGCCCAGGCGGGCGCGGAGATCCGGGCCATGCTGCGCAACGGCGAGCAGCTCCTGCTCACGATGATCATCCCGATCCTGCTGCTGGCCGGCTTCAGCACGGCCCCGTTGCTTGACGTCGGCGACGGCCGGCGCGTCGACTTCGTCGCCCCCGGCATCCTCGCGCTCGCGGTCATGTCGACCGCGTTCACCGGGCAGGCGATCGCGACCGGCTTCGAGCGGAGGTACGGCGTGCTCAAACGCCTGGGCGCGACCCCGCTGTCGCGGTCCGGGCTGCTGCTGGCCAAGACCGTCGCCGTCGTCGCCGTGGAGGCGCTGCAGGTCGTGGTGATCGTCGCGGTGGCGCTGGCGCTCGGCTGGTCGCCGCACGGCGGCCCGTCGTGGGGGCCGCTGTGGGCCGTGCCGCTCCTGCTGCTGGGCACGGCGGCATTCAGCGGCCTCGGCCTGCTCATGGCCGGCACGCTCCGGGCGGAGGCCACGCTGGCCGGGGCCAACCTGGTCTACCTGGTGCTGCTCGGGGTCGGCGGCGTGCTGTTCCCGCTGGACCGGTTCCCCGCCGGTGTCCGGCACGTGCTCGAACTGCTGCCGATCAGCGCGCTCACCTCCGGCCTGCGGACCGTCCTGAGCGCCGGCGGCGGCTTCCCCGGCGGCGCGCTGCTCGTGCTGCTGTGCTGGACGGTGGCCGCGCTCGCCCTGGCCGCCCGCACGTTCCGCTGGGAATGACCCAGGGGGGCGTACCCGCTGCCTGAGGACCCCTGCATATGATTGCGGGCGTTGTCCGTGATCAATGGCAGTGTGGGGTCGCCGGCATGACCGCTGAATCCCTTCCGGGGGCCGAGCCGTATCGGATGAGGCCGTCGCCGGGCAGGGCGCTACGGGCCGCGTCGGACGCGATACCGCCGCCGGGCCTGGTGCTGCTGGCCGTCCTGTCGGTCCAGGTGGGCGCCGGGCTGGCCAAGAACCTGTTCACCCAGCTGCCTCCTACGGCCGTGGTGTTCCTGCGCATCGCCACCGGCGCGGTCATGCTGCTGGCCGTCGTCCGGCCCCGGGTGCGCGGGCTGTCGCGGCGCGACCTCGCCGTCGGCGCCGCCTTCGGGCTCAGCCTCGGCCTGATGAACCTGTCGTTCTACGAGGCCCTCGCCCGGCTGCCGATCGGGATCGCGGTGTCCATCGAGTTCGTCGGGCCGCTCACCCTGGCCGTGGTGTCCTCCCGGCGCAGGCTCGACCTGCTGTGGGTGGCGCTGGCCGCCGCCGGCGTGGTCCTGCTCGCCCCCTGGGGCGATGCGGGGACCGCGACCTGGGCGGGGATCGGGTTCGCCGCGATGGCGGGGGCGTTCTGGGCCGCCTACATCGTGTTCTCCCAGGCCACCGGGGCCCGCTTCCCCGGCGCGAGCGGGCTGTCGTTCGCCATGATCGTGGCGACGGTCGTCATCGCGCCCATCGGCGTCACCGCGGGCGGAAGCGACCTGCTGCGGCCCGAGATCCTGCTCATCGGGGCCGGGGTCGGCCTGCTCTCCTCGGTCATCCCCTACTCGCTGGAGCTCGAGGCGCTGCGCCGGATGCCCAAGCGGGTCTTCGGGATCCTGATGAGCCTGGAGCCCGCCGTCGCCGCCCTCGTCGGCCTGTTCGTCCTGGGCGAGGTGCTCCAGGTCCGCGAGTGGGCGGCGATCGGCTGCGTGGTCGTCGCCTCCATCGGCGCCACGCGCCGGGGCGACGGCTGACCCGGCCCGTTCGGGCGGCTCATTCCGCGGCAGGGCCGCCCGACCAGATCCCCCGTACGTGCCGGAGGTGGTGGTTCATCAGGCTCTCGGCCGCCGCGGCGTCGCCGCGTACGAGGGCGTCGAGGAGGTCGAGGTGCTCGCGCGCCGAGGCCGCGAGCAGCCGCGCGTCGGGCAGGCCGCGCAGCCCGTAGAGCCGGGCCCGGGCGCGCAGGTCCCTGACCGTCTCGACCAGCCGGACGTTGCCCGACAGGGCCAGCAGCGCGAGGTGGAACCGCTGGTCGGCGGCCACGTAGGCGAGCAGGTCGCCCCTTTCCGCGGCCGAGACGATCTCCTCGGCGATCGGGCGCAGGTCCTCGGCCTCCTCCGCCGGGGCCTGCCCGGCGAGCCGGGCCACCGTGGGCACCTCGAGCAGCCGCCTGATCTCGACGATCTCGTCGAGGTCGCGCTCGGACACCTCCGCGACCCGGAAGCCCTTGTTGCGCAGCGCCTCGAACAGGCCCTCCTTGGCGAGGTCGAGCATGGCCTCCCGCACCGGTGTGGCGGAGACCCCGAACCTCGCCGCCAGCGCGGGGGCCGAGTACACGACGCCGGGCCGCATCTCCCCGGCCACCACCGCGTCGCGCAGCGCCTGCGCCACCCGCTCGCGCAGGTTCTTCTGCCGCGTTCCTCCGTCCGGTGCGCGGAGGTCGTCGCTCGTGCGTCCCGCCGGTCCGTCCCACGCCCCGCCCATCGACCGGCCACCGCCCTCCTCGGTCCCGTACGGCCGATCGTACCCGGCCAGGCCGCGGAGATGATCACCGCGGGCGGCGGAGTCGGCAGGACGGCGTGCGGCCCGGAGAAGGGACCACCCACAGGGCCACCTACGATTGATGCCGTGAATCCCACGACCGGCCGGATCCGCGCCACGCTGCTCGCCTTCTACCGCTCGTTCATGTTCCCGACGAACGAGTCGATGCGGCGGTGGGCGCTGGCGGCGATCGTGGTCAACGTCGGCATCACCGTCACCGGCGCCGCCGTGCGCGTCACCGGCTCCGGACTCGGCTGCCCGACCTGGCCGCGCTGCACGCCCGACAGCTTCGTGCCGGCGAGGATCGACACGCACGCGCCGCTCAACATGGCGATCGAGTTCGGCAACCGGCTGCTGGCGTTCCTCGTCCTCGCGGTCGCGGTGCCGTGTGTGATCGCCGCCTGGAAGCTGTCGCGGGGCGAGCGCGGCCCGGTCCTGCTGCGGCTCGCGCTGGTGCAGCCGGCCGGCGTCGTCGTCCAGGCCCTGTGGGGCGGGCTCGTGGTCCACACGATGCTCAACCCGGTGACCGTCAGCGTCCACTTCCTGCTGTCCATCGGCATGATCGCCGCCGCCGTCGTGCTGTTCGCGCGGGCGGGCGAGGGCGACGCACCGGCGGAGGGGCTGGTCCGCAAGGAGATCCGCACGCTGGGGTACGTGCTGGCCGCGGCCGCCTTCGCGCTGCTGCTGGCCGGGGTGGTGGTGACCGGCACCGGGCCGCACTCGGGCGACGACGCGGCCTCCCGCTTCGGCTTCGACATCCAGAGCGTGGTGCGGCTGCACACCGACATCGCCTACGTCGTCGTCGGGCTGACGTTCGCCCTGTTGCTGGCCCTGCGCGTCACCGACTCCCCCGGCCCGGCCCGGCGCGCCGCGCTCGTGCTGCTCGTGGTGGAGCTTTCCCAGGGCGTGGTCGGCTACGTGCAGTACTTCCTCGCGGTCCCCGCGGCGCTGGTGCTCCTGCACGTGCTGGGAGCGACGCTCGTGTGGATCTGCGCGCTGCGCGTCGTGTTCCTGCTGCGGTCCCGGGGCCCCGCGCCCGCCCCCGCGCCCGAGCGGCCGGAGCTCCACCACGCGGGGGTCTGACCCCGGTGAGCGTCCTACGCCCCTGGACCTGGTCGCGTACGGCCCTGCGCCGGGGCTTCCAGGGGCTGGTCGCCCTGAGCGTGCTGCCGCTGGCGCCGACGACCTGGGCCTGGCTGACGAGCGCCGGCCACCGGGTGACCGCCGAGCCGGGCACGCGCTGGACCGCCGAGGTGCCCGCGATGCCCGCCGCGCTCGTGCTGGGCGCGGGCGTCCGTGACGGGCGGCCCAGCCCGATGCTGCGCGCCCGCCTCGACATCGCGGCCGAGCTGTACCGAACGGGCAGGGTGCGGGCCCTGCTGCTGTCCGGCGACAACAGCCGCAGGGACTACGACGAGCCCTCGGTCATGCGCGACTACCTGGTCTCCGGCGGCGTGCCGGCGGACAGGATCGTCCTCGACTACGCCGGGTTCGACACCTGGGACTCCTGCGTGCGGGCCAAGGAGATCTTCGGCGCGTCCCGTCTCGTCGTCGTGACCCAGGTGTTCCACCTCCCCCGGGCCGTGGCGCTGTGCCGTACGGCCGGGCTGGACGCGTTCGGGGTCGGCGACGACTCGAGCCGCGACTGGCCGGCGGAGACGGTGGCCTACGCCGTCAGGGAGATCCCCGCCTCGGCCAAGGGCCTGGCCGACGGCCTGGTGCTGCGCTCCTCCCCGCGGTTCCTCGGCCGGCGCGAGACGACGCTCGACCACGCCCTGGCCCGCTGACTTCCGTCTCCGGCGAGCGGCCGTAACGGGCTGCCGGGGGATGCCCGCGGCGAAACTTTCATCGCGCGGCGGCCCCCGAACTGGGCGGACAGGGCACGCCGGAGCGGGTCCGCTGGTCCGATGCGTTTCGGCCGATTAGGGTCCGGGCCAGCTGGGAGCGCTCCCACCATCCTCAGGGAGGTGAGGCCACACCCACAGTGGCTATCGCACCGCGGGTACGAGAGGCGGATCCTCCTCCGCCCACCCATCGCGCAACGCCCGGGGAGCCGCCGCGACGGCCTCCCCGGGCGTCTCCCCCGGCACCAGGGCGCGAAGCCCCCGGCGAGTGCCGGGCGGATCAGGCGGCGCCCGTCCGCCCGGCGGCGCGGGAAGCCGTCAGCCGCAGCTGATGTCGCTGATCGACGGGGTGGCCGAGCCGCTGCCGAGGAAGCCGGCCGTGGCCGAGGCTCCGGGGGCCAGCGTCTTGTTCCACTCCGGCGCGTGGATCATCATGAACGGCCCGCTCTGCATGGACGTCCCGTTCCACGCCTGCGTGAGCGTCGTGCCCAGGGGCATCGCCCACTGGACGTACCAGTCGTTGAGCGGACTCGTCCCGGTGTTCTTGATCGTGACCTCGCCCTGGAAGCCGCCCTGCCAGGTGTTGGTCAGCTTCACCGTGGCCGTGCACGCCGGGTTCGCCGGCGTCGGGGAGGGCGAGGGGGACGGCGACGGGTCGTTCGTGGCGGGCGTGGGGCTCGGCGAAGGGCTCGGCGAAGGGCTGGGCGAGGCGCCGTCGCGGAGGAAGTTCACGTCCGAGCAGCCGTAGAAGGTCTCCTGGCTGTCGGACCGGAACCAGACGGCGTAGATGATGTGCCGGCCGCTCTTGTCGGGCAGCCTGCCGGAGAAGCGGTAGGCGCCGTTGCTGACCGCGGGCTCGGGGTCGACCGTGAGGAACGGCTGCTCCTCCATGTCCGCCCACGTCAGCGGCTTGGTCGGGTTCCAGCCGTCCTTGGTGACGTAGAGCTTGAAGCCGCCGGGGTGCGGCACCCACGCGCCGTAGACGAAGTCGTAGGTGCTGTTCGCCTTCAGCGTGGTGGTCGGCCAGTCGGTCCTGGGCGCGTCATAGGCGGCGTACTTGCTGAAACCGCCGCTGCACAGCTGGCCGTCGGGGATGAAGCCCCGGGTGCGGCCGCCCCCGTCGGAGCGGAGCACGCCGTACCAGTCGTAGAGGGGCTGGGTGCCGCCGGCCGCCACGGCGTCCTTGCAGGCGGGGTTGTTGGGGATGATCTGGCCGCCGGTGAGGCCGTCGGTGTAACACGCGTACGTCCGGCTCGCCGGGGCCTGCAGGGCGCCGTGCGCCTCGGCCGCGGTCTGCGTCAGGACCGCGACGACGCCGGCGAGCACGGCCGCCACCGCGGCGAGCACGGCGAGTTTGCGCCCGGATCTCAGGGACAGCGATCTCAAACGCGGGGATTGCACTGAAGTTCTCCTCTTGGTGGGCGGGCACGCCTTCCGGGGAAGGTCGCGCCGTCAGGGGCTGTCGTACGAGAAGAACGCATGCGGCATCGCCACACGCCCTCCTGGAGCCCACCCATCAAGTGGCCACCGCGCACAGTGATTGAAGCACGCGCGGGCCGCCCGGGCCAAGAGCCGGACAGGCCGTACGGCCCGGGCGCCTGCTCAGGAGCCGGCTGAGCCCGTCCGGCTCCGCCGGGGGGCGCCGTCGGCGTCCCGGGCCACCTCGGCGCGGATCGCCGCTC
>NZ_JBFAOO010000153.1:0-17675 GCF_040675265.1 Microbispora sp. NPDC049633 | reverse complement strand
TCGCGGGCCTCGTCCGCGCGTACGCGGGCCGAGCGGGCGGCGCGTTCGGCGTTCGTCTCCTCCCGGCGGGCGACCTCCAGCCGGTGTTCGGCCGCATTCAGCTTGTCCTTCGCCTTGGCCAGCTTGGCCGCGAGCGTCTCGACCTTGGCCGTGCGCCGCTCGTGCTCGCGTGCGGCCTCGGCCCGCTCGGCCTCCCAGTCGGCCCGGCCCCGCTCCGCCTCGGTCGCGGCTCGTTCGGCGTCGGCGAGCGCGGTCTCGAGGTTCTCGATCCGGCGACGGCGCTCGGCCTCCCTTTGCTCGGCCTCGCGCCGTTCGCGTTCCCGCCGTTCCTCCTCACCGTCGCGGCGCTCGGGTTTCTCGGCGGTTCTCGCGGGTTTCCGCACCGCACGCGCGGCCGGCTCCGGAGCGGGCCGTACGACGGGGGCGGGGGTGAATCCGCTGTAGCTCAGGGGACGGGTCAGCGTCCCCCGGCGCACCCGCTCGGCCGCGTCCTCGTCCACCACGGCGGCGTCGAGGGTCTGCTCGATCTCCAGGTCGGCCGCGGGGGCCAGCGGATGTCCGGCCGCCTCGGCCTCCTCGCGGACGGACCGGACGAGACGGGCGATGAGCGGGGTCCTGTCGCGGCCGGCCTCGGCCAGGGCGTCGGCGTCCTGGGCCCGCCAGGCCTCCCGCAGCCGCCGGCCGAGGTCGAGCAGCCGGCCGAGTTCGTCCCCGCGCTCCCGGGCCGTCCGGTTCACGGCCCAGGCGACGACGGTGGGCTTGCGCAGCCCTTTGATCCGCTTGGCCAGCACGGCGTCCCCTGCCGCCTTCACTTCCTTCGCCAGCGCGTCGCGAGCCGACGTGAACTCCTCGGGCACCATGCCGTAGAGCCGGTCGGCCGCCTCGTCGAAGTCCACAGACCACCTGTACATGAGTTCGCGGCGGCGTTCCACCGGCACCGGCGAGATCTCCTGAACGGTCGACCGCCGTCGCCACATCGCGGATCGTCCCTCCGCTCTCAGACGTCCCGGCAGGCCGGGTGGCGTGGCTGAGCCGCCTCAAGCGACGATGCGCCGTCCCGAGAATCACAGGTGCGAGCGATACTCGGGGCCCATATTGTCGTTCGACATGACGGACCGGTCGGTCGTGTTCTCTGCCGTGACTCCCACCTGGCACGCCTGGTGATACGTGGCGAAGGCGCCGCATACCGGCTACGGAAGACCGGACAGCTGCACACGCTGGAGGTCGGCGGCGCGCCCGTGTTCCGGCTCTGGCAGCCGTACTCACCGGACGACGCGTGGTCTGTCGAAACGATGACGTCCACTCCACCAACCCCGGGACGGCCACCGCAGGAAGCGATCTCGTATTCGGGCGCCCCACCGGGCCGACGCTCAACGCTCCGCCCATCGGCGTCCCGATCCTCAGTTACACCGGATACGACAACACGCCGGGGATCTGGTTCTTCTCGCTGCCGTTGGCCTCGTCCGTGCGGTCCGTGGACAAGCGGCACGCCCTGTTGATCGTCCCTCTGCGGTCGGAGCTGCTCCTCGACGCGCTGGCCGGCTTCCAGGACAGCGCCCCCGCCATCGCTGTGTGGCACGACAAGCAGGCGCGGGAGTTCGTCGAGTGGTGCATCACCGAGTGACGGCGCGCGCCTGCGGCGACCCGTCCTGGTCCGGTGCCCTGAGCTACACCGGACCAGGAGGACCACCCGTGAGGACGTCAGCTCGGGGATGCCGTCGCCATCACGCCCACGGCGAGCCGCGCCTCCATCACACCGGGGTCCTCGGTGTAGGTGAGCGTCGCGCCGAGGGAGCCGAGCAGCCTGCGCATGCGCGTGTTGTCGTATAGGAGGGTCGCCCGCACCTCGGCGAAGCCGAGGTCCCTGGCCTGTGCCAGCAGCATGCGGGCCAGGTGGGTGCCGAGCCCTCGGCCCTGCCAGCGGTCCTCCACGAGGAAGGCGATCTCCGCTGTGCCCGGGTCCGCGGTGAACATCAACGAGGCGAGTCCGACGACCTGGCCGTCGTGGCCCGCGACGAGCGACTGCCCGCGGGCCCGGTCGCACAGCCGGTCGAACATGTGGGGCGGCAGGGTGGGGTTGGCGGTGAAGTAGCGGAACCTGCGCGTCTCCGGCGAGCAGCGCTCGTGCAGGTCGCGCAGCGCCTCGCGATAGAGCGAGGTCAACGGCTTGACCTGCACCTCCGCGCCGTCGGCGAGCCGCACCGGCCCCTCGGCCGCGGACGGCTCGGCCGGCGGCTGCGCCAGCCTCACCATCGCGGCGGCGCGGGCCGCCTCGGTCAGGGTGAACGGAAGGCCTGAGCGGCGCAGCCGGATCGACCGCCGCGGCGCCACGGGCACCACCAGGAGAGTCGGGTCGGGCAGCTCCGGCGCCTCCCCCTCGTCCCGCTCGCCGTCCTCGGTCCGCGGGCGCACGGCGGTGGCGCCGTACACCCAGCGGGCGTCGTCCGCGCGCAGCAGCTCGCCCAGGATCTCCGGCAGGCGCCAGGGAGCCGAGCGCAGCCGGGCGGCGAGCAGCAGCGTCCGCGTCGGCTCGTCGGTCAGCTCGTGCGCCGTGGCGGGGACGATCCGCACCCGTCTCCCGCCGGCCGCCTCCAGCGCCTCGCGTACGGCCTCGGGGGAGGCGGGGATGTCGGTGACGAACTCGTCGACCGTGCCGTCCGTGTCGGGCTGCACCGACAGGCCCAGGATGTTGCCGCCCCTGTCGGCCAGAGCCGTGGCCAGGGACGCCAGCCGCCCCGGCCGCTCGTCCACGGTCGTACGAATCCGGAAGAACCCCATCGGTATCCGCTCCCTCCGTTGCGCTGGTCTTCAGGGTGGCGGAGTGCTGTTACACCTTTGCTACACAGCGGTGAGCCGATCGTTTCCTGTCGATGCGCCACGTTACGACTACGGTTATCCGCATGCGTTCCATCGGATCTCCACGACATCCGTCGCCGAATAGCGAGATGAGCACGGATATAGCAGGATGTGCACCATGACCGCTCCCCTGTCCCCCGGTTTCGTCAACGGCGAGGTGTCCTTCTGGTATCGGTCGCTCGGCGTCCCCGAGCCCGGAGAACCGCTGGGCGGCGACCTGCGGGCCGACGTGGCCGTGGTCGGCGCGGGCTACACGGGGCTGTGGACCGCCTATTACCTGAAGAAGGCCGACCCGTCGCTGCGGGTCGTCGTGCTGGAGAAGGAGTTCGCCGGGTTCGGCGCTTCCGGGCGCAACGGCGGCTGGCTGACCGGCGCGCTGGCCGGCTCGCCCGAGCGGTACGCGAAGACCCACGGCCGGGACGCGGCCCGGCGGTTGCAGCACGCGATGTTCGAGGCCGTGGACGAGGTCATCCGCGTCGCCCGCGAGGAAAGCATCGACGCCGACATCGTCAAGGGCGGCCTGCTCACGGTCGCCCGGGGCCCGGCGCAGGCGCTGCGGTTGCGCGAGGAACTGACGGCGCAGCGCGAGTGGGGCTGGGACCGCGACGACGTCCGGCTGCTGAGCACCGGCGAGATGAACGACCGGCTGCGGGTGGCGGGCGCGACGGGGGCCACCTGGAGCCCGCACTGCGCCAGGATCCAGCCGGCCAAGCTCGTCCGCGGCCTCGCGCGGGTCGTACGGGACCTCGGTGTCGAGATCTACGAGCGGACGCCGGTCACCGAGATCGCACCCGGCCGGGCGGTCACGCCGTACGGGACGGTGACGGCGGACCACGTCCTGCGCTGCACCGAGGGGTTCACCGCGACCATCGCCGGCCACCACCGCGACTGGCTGCCGATGAACAGTTCCCTGATCGTCACCGCGCCGCTGCCCGAGCAGGTCTGGGCGGAGATCGGCTGGCAGGGCCGCGAGCTGCTCGGCGACATGGCGCACTACTACATGTACGCCCAGCGGACGGCCGACGACCGCATCGCCTTCGGCGGCCGCGGCAGGCCGTACCTGTACGGGTCGAGGGTCGACGAGCGGGGGCACACGCACGCCTGGACCGTGGACGCCCTGTGGGACCTGCTGGTCGCCTTCTTCCCCGCCGTCGCCGGGTCGCGGGTGGAGCACGCCTGGTCGGGGGTGCTCGGCGTGCCGCGCGACTGGTGCTCGGCCGTCCACGTGGACCCCGCGACCGGCCTCGGCTGGGCGGGCGGCTACACGGGTCACGGTGTGACCACCACGAACCTCGCCGGGCGCACGCTGCGCGACCTGGTGCTGCGCCGTGACACCGACCTGACCCGCATGCCGTGGGTGGACCGGCGGGTGCGCGCCTGGGAGCCGGAGCCGCTGCGCTGGTTCGGCGTCCACTCGATGTACCGTCTCTACCGCCTGGCCGACGCCCGAGAGGGCAGGGGCATGGCCAGGACGTCCGTACTGGCCAGGATCGCCGACAGGATCACCGGCCACTAGCCCTCCGTGATCTCGCGTTGGTCGCGAGACGCCCGTACATCTCGAAAAAGGACACGACACCCTTGAGCTCCACCATCTTGTTCCGCGGCGGCCGCGTCTTCGTCCCCGGCGGCTTCGCCGAGGCGGTCCTCGTCCGTGACGGCGTCATCGCCGCCGTCGGTCCCGAGGCCGACCTCGTACGGCTGGCGCCGGGCGCCGAGCCGGTGGACCTCGGCGGCGGCCTGCTGACGCCGGGATTCACCGACGCCCACGTCCACCCGGTGCAGGCCGGGCTGGAGCGGGCCAAGTGCGACCTGTCGGAGGTGTACGGCCTCGACGCCTACACCACGCTGATCGCCGGCTATGCGGCGAACAATCCGGGCAGGGAGTGGATCGACGGCGGCGGCTGGGACATGTCGGCCTTCCCCGGCGGTCTCCCCCACCGGTCGCAGCTCGACTTCCTCGACCGCCCCGCGTACTTCGTGCAGCGCGACCACCACGCCGCCTGGGTCAACACGCGGGCCCTGGAGGTCGCCGGGATCACGAAGGACACCCCCGATCCCGCGGACGGCCGCATCGAGCGCGACCCGGACGGCACACCGAGCGGTGTGCTGCACGAGGGCGCGATGGACCTCGTCGGCCTGCTCACCCCGCGCCCCACCCCGGCCGACGTCGACGCCGCCCTGATGGACGCGCAGTCCCACCTGTTCTCGCTGGGCGTCACCGGCTGGCAGGACGCCATCGTCGGGTCGTACGCCGGGTCGGACGACCAGCTGCCCGCCTATCTGTCCGCCGCCTCCTCGGGACGCCTGCGGGCGCGGGTCGTCGGCGCCCTGTGGTGGGACCGCACCCGCGGCGCCGAGCAGATCCCCGAGCTGGTCGAGCGGCGCGCGACGGCCAAGGGCCTGGACCGCTTCCGGGCGACGTCGGTGAAGATCATGCAGGACGGCATCCCGGAGAACTTCACCGCCGCCGTCATCGAGCCCTACTGCCGCTGCGGCGGCACCGGCCTGTCGTACGTCGACCCGGCGCTGCTCGACGGGTACGTCAAGGAGCTCGACGCCCTGGGCTTCCAGGTGCACTTCCACGCCATCGGCGAGCGGGCCGTGCGCGAGGCGCTCGACGCGCTGACCGGCACCGATCCCGACAACCGGCACCACATCGCGCACGTGCAGATCATCACGCCGCAGGACGTGCCGCGCTTCGCCGAGCTCGGTGTGACGGCCAACCTGCAGGCGCTGTGGGCCACCCACCACCTGCAGATGGACGAGCTGTGCATCCCCTACCTCGGCGAGGAGCGCGCCTCCTGGCAGTACCCCTTCGCCGACCTCGTAGGGCACGGCACCCGCTTCGCCGGGGGCTCGGACTGGCCGGTCTCCTCGGCCAACCCCTTGGAGGCCATGCACGTGGCGGTCAACCGCACCGAGCCGGGCGGCTCCGTGCACGCGACGTACCCCACGGCCCAGACGCCGTTCCTGCCCGAGCAGAGCCTCGACCTGCGGACGATCATGACGGCCTACACCGAGGGCTCGGCCTGGATCAACCGCTCCCCCGCCGGGGTGATCGAGAAGGGCCGCCCGGCCGACCTCGTCGTCCTCGACCGCGACCCCTTCACGCTCGACCCGAAGGACATCTGGACCGCCAAGGTCGTCATGACGTTCCTCGACGGCGAGCCGGTGCACGGCGGGTGACCGGGGCGGCGCCTACGGCGCCGCCGCCCGCGTCATGCGGGGTGCTCGGCGCACAGGCAGCCGACACCCTTCTCGATCCATTCCCGGCCGGCCCACTCCGGGTGCCGCTCGATCATGAGCGCCCTGACCTCCTCGACGATCGTCTGCTCGCCCACGGCCGAGTCCCGGCGCGCCCAGGTCTCGTCGCGCAGCAGTTCGAGGTAGTCGCGGACGTCGGCGAGCAGCTGCGGGCCGCCGACGTCGCCGTGGCCGGGCACCACCACCCGCGGCGACGCGTCGGCCAGCCGCCGCATCACGCTGATCCAGCGGGTGCCGGACACGTCGGTGTCGTACGGCGGGAACCACGGGAAGATGGCGAACTGCCCGGCCTCCACGAGATCGCCGGTGAACATCACCCCGGCGTCGGGGACCGTGATCACCTGGTCGCCCCTGCTGTGCGCCCGGCCGGCGGCCCGCAGCCGCACCACCCGGCCGCCCAGGTCGAGGTCGTACGCGTCGTCGTAGACGACGTCCGGAGTGGCGATCTCGACGCCCTCCAGCTGCCGGGCGACCGGCTCGCCGAGACCCCGGAACATGTCGAGGTAGGCGGCGCCCTTCGCGGTCAGGTCCTCTGCTTGCGCCCGGTTGACCAGGAACGTCGCCTCCCCGGCGAACACCTGCGCCCCGAACGCGTGCTCCGGATGGAAATGCGTCGTGGTCAGGTACAGCCTGCGGCCCGCCGCGTACTCCGTCGCGAACGCGAGCACGGTCTCGGCGTTCCCCGGGCCCATTCCGGTCTCGACGACCAGCACGGAATGCGTGCCGCCGATGAGGCCGATGTTGGGCACCAGCTGCACCCGGCGATTGGGGATCACCACCAGGTCCCGGGCGAGCTCCCGCACCTCCTCGATCCGCACGACGGGCTCGGGCAGCACGTATTCAGACATGGCATCCACTTCTCGGAGAGAGCCTGACAATCGGGCTGCTCCAGTCCATTACCGGATGCTCTGCCGCGTCCAACACCGGTTGCGCACGCCCGATACCGTGCCGGTATCGTCGCCGGTGATGGATCTACGCTCGCTGCGCTACTTCGTGGCGGTCGCCGAGGAGCGCCACTTCGGGCGCGCCGCCGCGCGCCTGCACATGACCCAGCCGCCGCTGAGCCGTGCCGTCCGGCAGCTGGAGGCCGATCTCGGCACCCTCCTGCTGCTCCGGTCGCCCACCGGCGTCACGCTCACCGCCGCCGGGGCCGCGCTGTACGACGAGGCACGCGCGCTGCTGGAGCAGGCCGAGCGAGTGCGCGCCCGGGTCGCCGCCGCGGCCGGCGCCGCCACCCTGACCATCGGCACCCTCGCGGACAGCGCCGAGCAGGCCGGAGCCCGGCTCGCCGCGACCTTCCGCCGGCGTCATCCGGAGGTCCAGGTCCGCGTCCGCGAAGCCGACTTCAGCGACCCGACCACGGGCCTTCGGGCCGGCCTCGTCGACGTCGCCCTCACCAGGGAGCCGTTCGAGGACACCGGGATCACCACCCGCCTGCTGCGCTCCGACCCCATGGGAGTGGTCCTGCGGGCCGACGATCCGCTCGCCCGCCGCGCGACCCTGCGGCTGAGCGACCTCGCCGGCCGCCCGTGGTTCCGGCTGCCCGACGGCACCGATCCCGTCTGGCGCGCCTACTGGAACGCCACCGCGCCCGGCGGCGAGCTCAGGGACGGCCCGGTGGTGCGTACCGTCCACGAGTGCCTGCAGGCCGTTCTGTGGAACGGCACGGTCGGGCTGGCGCCGGCGGCCCACGCGCTGCCCGAGGGGCTCACGTCGGTGCCACTGGCCGACATGCCGCCCAGCCGCCTCGTCCTGGCCTGGAACAGCGCCGACGCCAACCCGCTGATCCGCTCGTTCGCCCACATCGCCACGGCCGT
This sequence comes from Microbispora sp. NPDC049633, assembly GCF_040675265.1. Taxonomy (NCBI): domain Bacteria; kingdom Bacillati; phylum Actinomycetota; class Actinomycetes; order Streptosporangiales; family Streptosporangiaceae; genus Microbispora; species Microbispora sp. NPDC049633. The sequence continues at coordinate 9,738 of NZ_JBFAOO010000153.1, read as the reverse complement.
GTACCGCTCCGCCGGCCAGGAGCCTGCGCATACATGAAGGCCCTCCCCGCCTGAGCGGGAAGGGCCTGCACAGTTGTCCAGATCGGTGAACCGGGCGTCCGGATCAGTAGATCGGGCGGGAGGAGGAGCGCAGCCGCTCCAGCGCCTCGGCGAGGATCTGCGCGCCGTCCTTGTCGCTACGGCGCTCCTTCACGTACGCGAGGTGCGTCTTGTACGGCTCGTTCTTCGGCGGAGCGGGCGGGTTCGACTGGTCCTGCCCGGCCGGCAGTCCGCACCGCGGGCAGTCCCAGAACTCGGGGACGGCCGCGTCGCTGGCGAAGCTCGGGCGTGTCTCGTGCATGTTCGCGCACCAGAACGAGACCCGCACACGGGGGGCGGCCTCGCCGCGTTCGGCCTCTCCCATGGGGCCAGCGCCGACTCGGCTGCCACGGATCGCGTTGCCACTACCCACCGAAGAACTCCTTGCTCGATCGCCCCGCGGACGGGGGGAGGTGAATCTCTGTCACGCGTGGCCGGAGGCCGTCCGCTACGGCTTGAGCAGCAGGCCCAGCGCGATGATGCAGACGAACCAGACGATGCCCGTGATGATGGTCAGGCGGTCCAGGTTGCGCTCCACCACCGACGAACCACCGAAGGACGAGGTGAACCCGCCTCCGAACAGGTCCGACAGACCGCCGCCCTTGCCCTTGTGGAGCAGGACGAGCAGCACCATCAGAGCGCTCGACAGGATGAGGGCGATGGAGATTCCGATTGTCACCGTAGACCTGTTCCTATGTCCGGACGTGCACGACGCGTTGTGCACGATGCCATCGGCGTGACGATTCAATTGTGTCCCTTGAGGGTACGACCTGTTGTCAAGTCGCACCCCCCAAACGGCTCAGCTAGCCGGAGGTCTCGCCGAATCGGCAGATCTTGGCGAATTCCCCCGCGTCGAGGCTGGCCCCTCCCACGAGGGCGCCGTCGATGTCGGCCTCCGCCATGATGCCGGCGACGTTGTCCGACTTCACCGAGCCACCGTAAAGGATACGGACAACAGAGGCCACTTCGTCACCGTAGAGCTCGGCGAGTCGCGTCCTGATGGCGCCGCAGACCTCCTGGGCGTCCTTCGGCGTGGCGACCTCGCCGGTGCCGATCGCCCAGACCGGCTCGTACGCGATCACGATGGACTTCACCTGCTCGGCGGGGACGCCCTCCAGCGCGCCGTCGAGCTGCGCCAGCGTGTGCTCCACGTGGCGGCCCTCCTGGCGCACCGGCAGCCCCTCGCCCACGCACAGGATGGGCGTCAGCGAGTGCCGGTAGGCGGCCTTGACCTTGGCGTTGCACAGCGCCTCGTCCTCGGCGTGGTACTGCCGCCGCTCCGAGTGCCCCACGAGCACGTAGGTGCAGCCGAGCTTGGCCAGCATCGCCCCGGAGATCTCCCCGGTGTACGCCCCGGAGTCCTGCGCCGACAGGTCCTGGGCGCCGTAGGCGATGCGGAGCTTGTCGGCGTCCACCAGCGTCTGCACGCTACGCAGGTCGGTGAACGGCGGGATGACCGCCGCGTCCGCCTTGTCGTAGTCGCGGTCGGTCAACGTGAACGCCAGCTTCTGCACCAGGTTGATGGCCTCGAGGTGATTGAGGTTCATCTTCCAGTTGCCGGCGAACAGCGGCTTGCGAGCCATCTACTCCTCCAGCGCCGCGAGTCCGGGCAGCGTCTTGCCTTCGAGGTACTCGAGGCTCGCGCCACCACCGGTGGAAATGTGCGAGAAACCGTCTTCGGGCAGGCCGAGCTTGCGCACGGCCGCCGCCGAGTCGCCGCCGCCGACCACGGTGAACGCCTTGGAGCTCACCAGCGCCTCGGCCACCGCGCGGGTGCCGCCGGAGAACGCCTCGAACTCGAACACGCCCATCGGGCCGTTCCAGAACACCGTCTGGGCGTCGGCCAGCTTCGAGGCGAACAGCTCCCGGGTGCGGGGGCCGATGTCCAGGCCCTCACGGTCGGCCGGGATCGCGGTGGACTCCACGACGTCGTGGGGCGCGTCGGCGCCGAACTCGGTCGCGGCGAGCACGTCCACAGGCAGCACCAGCTCGACGCCGCGGGAGGCCGCCTCCTCGAGGAATCCCTTCACCTGGTCGATCTGGTCCTCCTGCAGCAGGGACTTGCCCACCTCGTGGCCCTGGGCCTTGAGGAAGGTGTAGGCCATGCCGCCGCCGATGAGCAGGCGGTCCACCTTGGACAGCAGGTTCGCGATCACACCGAGCTTGTCGGAGACCTTCGCGCCGCCCAGCACGACGACGTACGGCCTGGCCGGGTCCTCGGTGAGCTTGCGCAGCACCTCGACCTCGGCGAGGACCAGGTCGCCGGCCGCGTGCGGCAGCCGCTTGGGCAGGTCGTAGACGCTGGCGTGCTTGCGGTGCACCGCGCCGAAGCCGTCGCCGACGTAGAGCTCGGCGAGGGCGGCCAGCTTGTCGGCGAACTCGCCCCTGACCGCGTCGTCCTTGGACTCCTCGCCCGGCTCGAAGCGCAGGTTCTCCAGGAGGGCGACCTGCCCGTCCTGCAGGCCCGCCACCACGCTCTGCGCGGACTCGCCCACCACGTCGGCGGCGAAGGCCACGTCCTCGCCGAGCAGCTCGGCCAGCCGCCGGGAGACCGGGGCGAGCGAGTACTTCGGCGTTACCGAGCCCTTGGGGCGGCCGAGGTGGGCGGCGACGACGACCCTCGCGCCGCGCTCGACCAGCTTCCTGATCGTCGGCACCGACGCCCGGATGCGGCCGTCGTCGGTGATCGTCTCCCCGTCGAGGGGGACGTTGAGGTCGGCGCGCACGAACACGCGCCGGCCCTTCACGTCGAGCTCGTCGATTCCGATCATCAGAGGGAGGCGCCCACGTACTCGATGAGGTCCACGAGGCGGTTGGAGTAGCCCCACTCGTTGTCGTACCAGCCGACGACCTTGACCTGGTTGCCGATGACCTTGGTGAGGCCGGCGTCGAAGATGCAGGACGACGGGTCGGTGACGATGTCGCTGGAGACGATCTCGTCCTCGGTGTAGCTGAGGAAGCCCTTGAGCGGGCCCTCGGCGGCGGCCTTGAGCGCGGCGTTGACCTCCTCGACGGTGGTCTCACGGCCGACCTCGACCGTGAGGTCGGTGGCCGAGCCCGTCGGGATCGGCACACGCAGCGCGTAGCCGTCGAGCTTGCCCTTCAGCTCCGGCAGGACCAGGCCGATGGCCTTGGCGGCGCCGGTGGAGGTCGGGACGATGTTCAGCGCGGCGGCGCGGGCGCGGCGCAGGTCCTTGTGCGGGCCGTCCTGCAGGTTCTGGTCCTGCGTGTAGGCGTGGATGGTGGTCATCAGGCCCTTCTCGATACCGAAGGTGTCGTTGATGACCTTGGCCATCGGGGCCAGGCAGTTGGTGGTGCAGGAGGCGTTCGAGATGATCGTGTGAGCCGCCGGGTCGTACTTGTCGTGGTTCACGCCCATGACGATCGTCACGTCTTCGTTCTTCGCCGGAGCGGAGATGATGACCTTCTTCGCGCCGTTGTCGGCGTGCACCTTGGCCTTGGCGGCGTCGGTGAACAGACCGGTCGACTCGACGACGACGTCCACGCCGAGGTCGCCCCAGGGCAGCTTGGCGGGGTCGCGCTCGGCGAACGCCTTGATCGCCTTGCCGTCAACGGTGATCTCGTCCGCCGAGGCCTTGACCTCGTACGGCAGGCGGCCCAGGATGCTGTCGTACTTCAGCAGGTGGGCCAGCGTGGCGTTGTCGGTGAGGTCGTTGACGGCGACGACCTCGATGTCCTTGCCGCTGGCCGCCACAGCGCGCCAGAAGTTGCGGCCGATACGGCCGAAGCCGTTGACGCCTACGCGGATGCTCACGGAACCGATCTCCTCGTACGTCGTGCGCCGGACTACCGGCGCCAGGGCTGTGTTAAACCTCAATGACAGACCTTATCGGACCCAAATTGGTGTAGACCACCGGGCCGCACTTTGACGGCGTGTCAGGCCGGACAGGCCGGTGAGCGGGTCCTTTCCCCATGGCGCGGACCCCGCCGCACCCCGTTCCGCGGGACCGCCGCCCTCCGCGATCGGCCGCCTGGGACGGCACGGCGACGCCGTCTCCGGGGCCCGGGGACGGAACCGGTAGAGGGACCGCTACTGAGCGAGCATGTCGGCGGTGAGGTTGGCCTCGGTGTTGGCGATGCCGAGGTCCTGGGCGCGCTTGTCGGCCATGGCGAGCAGGCGCCGGATGCGCCCGGCGATGGCGTCCTTGGTCAGCGGCGGGTCGGCGATCTGGCCGAGCTCCTCCAGGGACGCCTGCTTGTGCTCGACCCGCAGCCGGCCGGCGATCACGAGGTGCTCGGGGGCCTCGTCGCCGAGGATCTCCAGCGCCCGCTGCACCCGCGCCCCCGCGGCCACGGCCGCCCGGGCCGACCTGCGCAGGTTCGCGTCGTCGAAGTTGGCCAGGCGGTTGGCGGTGGCCCGCACCTCGCGGCGCATCCGCCGCTCCTCCCAGGCCAGCACGCTGTCGTGGGCGCCGAGCCGGGTCAGCAGCGCGCTGATCGCGTCGCCGTCGCGCACCACCACGCGGTCGACGCCGCGCACCTCGCGGGCCTTGGCGTGGATCTTGAGCCGCCGGGCCGAGCCGACCAGGGCCAGCGCGGCCTCGGGGCCGGGGCAGGTCACCTCCAGCGACATCGACCGGCCCGGCTCGGTCAGGGACCCGTGCGCGAGGAACGCGCCCCGCCAGGCCGCCTCGGCGTCACAGGTCGCCCCGGAGACGACCTGCCGGGGCAGCCCCCGCACGGGACGTCCGTGGTTGTCGATCAGGCCGGTCTGCCGGGCCAGCGCCTCGCCGTCCTTGTAGACGCGCACGACGTAGCGCGAGCCCTTGCGCAGCCCGGCGGGGGCGAGGACCAGCACCTCGGCCTTGTGCCCGAAGACCTCGCCGATGTCCTTGATCAGCCTGCGGGCGGTGGCGTTGGTGTCGAGCTCGGCCTCGATCACGATGCGCCCGCCCACCAGGTGCAGCCCGCTGGCGAACCGCAGCAGCGTGGACACCTCCGCCTTCCGGCAGCATGGCTTGAGCACCGGAAGGCGGCTCAGCTCGTCTTTCACCACACCCGTCATGGCCATCAGCGCGTGTCCTCCCCCAAACAGACTCTGCCCGCCAGTCTCTCGCACCTTGTGCGCACGCAATCACCGCTTCTCGCGGAAAATCTCATCCAGGACAGCGGCAAGACGTGGTCCGTCGTGCCGGGCGGATCCGTCAGAGGCGGCCACATCGGCCAAAACGACCCGGCCGCCCATCGACGCCGCCGCCTTCTCCAGCGCCCTCGGGTCGGCGACCACCGCGTCGTCCGCGACCACGGCGTCGACGAGCAGCGCGGGGGCGTGCTCCCTGAGCACCTCCAGGTGCCGTTCGGGCGAGAATCCGTCGGTCTCCCCCGCCTGCGGCGCGAGGTTGAGGATCACCATCCGCCTGGCGCTCGTCTCGTGCAGCGCCCGGGCGAGCCCGGGCACCTTGAGGTGCGGCAGCACGCTGGTGAACCAGGAGCCGGGCCCGAACACCACCCAGTCGGCCGCCTCGATCGCCTCGATCGCCTGGGGGCAGGCGGGCGGGTCGGGCGGCAGCAGCGAGATGGAGCGAACCCGCCCGGGCGTCAGCGCGCAGGCGACCTGCCCGCGCACCGTGGTGATCAGCCCGTCCAGCTCGACCTGCGCCTGGATGTCGAGCGGCACGGACGCCATGGGCAGCACGCGGCCGTGCGCGCCGAGCAGGCGGCCCACCCATTCCAGGCCGACGACGGGATCGTCCAGCAGTTCCCAGAGCGCGACGATGAGCAGGTTGCCGACGGCGTGGCCGTGCAGCTCGCCCTCGCTCCTGAACCGGTGCTGGACGACCTCGCTCCAGGTCTTGCCCCACTCGTCGTCGCCGCACAGGGCCGCGAGCGCCATCCGCAGGTCACCGGGCGGCAGCACCCCCAGTTCGCGCCTGAGACGTCCGCTGGAGCCGCCGTCGTCGGCCACCGTCACCACGGCCGTCAGGTCGTCGGTGACGGTCCTGAGGGCCGACAGGGAGGCGTAGAGGCCGTGGCCACCGCCGAGTGCGACGACCTTGGGACCGCTCGCGGCGGTCTCGGACTGCTGGGGGAACATCGGTCTGCCGGGGTTGGGGGATTTCGGGAAATGTCGGGGGACGGGGGGGTCCGCGGCTTCCGCGGCGGGGTCCTTCATCGTCCTCCTCGCCGCGCCACGAGCACCGCTCTGCGGAGCCGTGGCGCTCACGTCGTGCTGATCGATCGCGCCCTTCCGGTCACCGCGGCGGCACCGGGCGCGCCCCTCGGCGGCCGCGGTGCGGGCCCGGACCCGTCACGGGCCGGTGCCCGCCACCGTACGCCCTGAGGGGACCGCCCCCACCGCGCGGCGGCCGGAAGCCGTCACTCGCGGCCCACGTCCCGGTGGCTGACCTGGACGTCCATGCCGCGCTCGCGCAGGCGCGCGCCGAGCTGCTCCGCCATCGCGACGCTGCGGTGCTTGCCTCCGGTGCAGCCCACGGCGAGGGTGGCGTAGCCCTTGCCCTCGCGGGTGTATCCGGCGGCCACGACGCCGAGGACCTCCTCGTATCCGTCGAGGAACTCCTTGGCACCCGGCTGGTTGAGCACGTAGTCGCGCACGGGGGCGTCGAGCCCGTTCATGGGCCGCAGCTCCGGCACCCAGTGCGGGTTGGGCAGGAACCGGCAGTCCACGACGAGGTCGGCGTCGACCGGCAGGCCGTACTTGTAGCCGAAGGACACCACGTTGACCTTCAGCCCGGGCCGGTCCTCGCCGCCGAAGAACGACACGATCTTCTTGCGCAGCTCGTGGACGTTCAGCAGTGACGTGTCGATGACGAGGTCGGCGTTGGCGCGGACCTCGCGCAGGATGCCGCGCTCACGGTCGATCCCGTCGACGAGCCGCCCGTCGCCCTGCAGCGGGTGGGGCCGCCGGACGTTCTCGAACCTGCGGACCAGTTCCTCGTCGCTGGCCTCCAGGAACACCACCCGGACGCCGACGCCGCGCCCGTCGAGCTCCTCGATCGCCGCGTTGAGGTCGGTGGTGAAGGCGAGGCTGCGCACGTCGACCACGGCCGCGACGCGGTCGGTCGCCATGTTCACCCGGCCGGCCTCCTCGGCCAGCGAGGACAGCAGCCCCGGCGGCAGGTTGTCGATCACGTACCAGCCGAGGTCCTCCAGAGACTTCGCCGCGGTGCTGCGCCCCGCCCCCGACATTCCAGTGATCACCACGAATGCCGGCTCAGTCGTGCTCATCGCCCGCTCACCGCCTTGCCGCCCATGTCATCTCGCCCAACGTCAGCCCCGTCCGCGCCCGGCGCCCGCGCCGGGCCGCCGGGACCTGGCCTGCCCCGCGGGGAGGACCTTCTGGTGCCGGAGCATGACACCTCTTCACCTGATCGCGCCACCGCCACGCCGGGCAACTCCCATGGTGCCCTCCCTGCTGTCCCCGCCCTGGCCGGGACATGCCACGGTGCTCGCGCGGGCGCCTCACGACCCCTGCCCCGCCGGGGACGGGCTCTCACCGCGCAGTGCCGCGACGATGGCCTCGGCGGTCGCGCGGCCGATGCCGGGGACCTCGCGGATCTCCTCCGCGCTCGCCTCCCGCAGCCGCTTCACCGACCCGAAGTGACGCAGCAGGGCCTGACGGCGTGCCGGGCCCAGGCCCGGCACCTGGTCGAGTGCGCTCTCTTTGAGCGATTTCGACCTCTTCGTCCGATGGTAGGTGATGGCGAACCTGTGCGCTTCGTCACGGACGCGCTGTAACAGGTAAAGCCCCTCGCTGCTGCGCGGCAGGATCACGGGCTGGTCGTCGCCGGGCAGCCACACCTCCTCCAGCCGCTTGGCCAGGCCGCACACGGCGACGTCGTCGATGCCGAGCTCGTCCAGGGCGCGCTGGGCGGCCGCCGCCTGCGCCGGGCCGCCGTCCACCACCACGAGGTTGGGAGGGTAGGCGAACTTGCGGGGACGGCCGGTCTCCGGGTCGATCGGCGTCCCGGCCCCGTGCCCGGCTTCGCGCTCGCCCGCGTGGTCCGCCCCGTCGTCCGCCTCGGCGTCCAGCTCGCCCGTCTCCGCCCGCTCCTCCAGGTAGCGCTTGAACCGCCTGCAGATCACCTCGTATATCGAGGCGACGTCGCCTTCCGCAGTCCTGATGGAGAAGCGGCGGTACTCGCTCTTGCGGACCAGGCCGTCCTCGAAGACCACCATCGAGGCCACGACGTTCTCGCCCTGGATGTGCGACACGTCGTAGCACTCGATCCGCAGCGGCGCCTGGTCGAGGTCGAGGGCGTCGGCGATCTCCTGCAGGGCCCGGCTGCGCGTGGTGAGGTCGCTGGCGCGGCGCAGCTTGTGCTGGGCGAGCGACTCCTTGGCGTTGCGCTCCACCGTCTCCATGAGGCTCTTCTTGTCACCGCGCTGGGGAACGCGCAGGTCGACCCGGGAGCCCCGCTGCTCGCTCAGCAGCTCGATCAGCGCGGTCTCGTCCGGGGGCCGCGCCGGCACGAGGATCTCACGGGGAATCGTGGCCTCGCCGTACATCTGGAGCAGGAACTGCTCCACCAGCTCGCCGGGGGTGGCCTCCTCGACCTTGTCCACCACCCAGCCGCGCTGCCCGCGGATGCGGCCGCCGCGCACGTAGAAGACCTGGACCGCCGCCTCCAGCGGATCCTCCGCGAGGGCGATCACGTCGCAGTCGGTGCCGTCGCCGAGCACGACCGTCTGCTTCTCCAGGGCCCGTTGCAGCGCCTGGATGTCGTCGCGCAGCCGCGCGGCCCGCTCGTACTCCTCCACGGCCGCCGCGTCGCGCATATCGCGCTCCAGCCGCTTGATGAAGCGCCCGGTGTTGCCGGCCATGAAGTCGCAGAAGTCCTCGGCGAGGGCGCGATGCTCCTCCGGGGTGACCCGGCCGACGCAGGGCGCCGAGCACTTGTCGATGTATCCCAGCAGGCAGGGGCGGCCGATCTGCCCCGCCCGCTTGAAGACCCCGGCCGAGCACGTCCGCACGGGGAAGACGCGCAGCAGCAGGTCGACGGTCTCCCGGATGGCCCAGGCGTGCGAGTAGGGGCCGAAGTAGCGGGTGCCCTTCCGCTTGGCCCCGCGCATCACCTGCACCCGGGGGAAGTCCTCCCCCATCGTCACGGCCAGGTACGGGTACGACTTGTCGTCGCGGTACTTGACGTTGAACCGGGGGTCGAACTCCTTGATCCAGGAGTATTCGAGCTGGAGCGCCTCGACCTCGGTGCCGACCACCGTCCAGTCCACGGACGCCGCGGTCGTGAGCATCGTCTGCGTCCGCGGGTGCAGGCCGGCGAAGTCCGCGAAGTACGAGTTGAGCCGCTGCCGCAGGCTCTTCGCCTTGCCCACGTAGATCACCCGGCCGCCCGGGTCGCGGAAGCGATAGACGCCTGGCGACTCGGGGATCGATCCGGGCGCCGGTCGATAGGTTGCCGGATCCGCCACACCCAAAGACTACTGGGCCCCGCCGACAATCCCCGCCGACAATCCCGGCCGACGAGCCAGGGCCCGCGCGGGTCCTGGTGCGATGAGAGGTGAGCGCACCTTTACGGCGTAGATCAGCCCAGCCCCGGCCGATTCCGCCGATCGCCCGGCGGGCACGACCGCGGCCGCCGGCGTGACGTTTCACCTGCCGTCCCGTGGCGGCCGCACCGGTCCCGCGCCCCGGGAAAACCTCTCCGACGCGGCCCGGCCGGC
>NZ_JBFAOO010000152.1:0-17699 GCF_040675265.1 Microbispora sp. NPDC049633 | reverse complement strand
GTGCCCGCGCGGGCTGTTCTTCGTCGACGTGCGGACGCGCGAGGGCGGCGGCCGGCGCGCGGGACGGGGTCAGAAGGCCCGGTAGTCGCGGGGAGCCATGCGCGGGCCGCGCGCCGGCGGCCTGACGCCGCTGAGCTCGATCAGCCTGACCACGCGGTGGCGGTGGCCCCGGAACGGCTCGAGCAGTTCGAGCATGCCGTCGTCGTCGGTCTTCCGCCCGGTCAGCGCGTAGCCGACGATGCCCGGCAGGTGGAAGTCGCCGACACTCGGGGCGTCCGGGTCGCCGTGGGCCCGCTGGCGCACCTCGGCGGAGGTCCACACGCCGATTCCCGGCAGCGCCCGCAGCAGGCGGTCCGCGTCTGCCGTCGTGGTGCTCTCCAATTTCTCGGCGTGCCGGGCCGCGTTGACGATCGTCCTGGCCCGTACGGCCTCCGCGCCCGCCCGGTGCCAGTCCCACGACGGGATCGCCCGCCACACCTCCGGCGGCGGGATCACGTACATGCCCTCGGGCGCCGGGCCCGGGGCCGGCTCGCCGTAGCGGCGCAGGAGGAACCGCCAGGCCCGCCACGCCTCCCTGCCGACCACCTTCTGCTCCAGCACGGCGGGCGCGAGCGCCTCGAAGACCCGCAGGGCACGGCCGATCCGCAGCCCGGCGGCGCGCCCGGCCAGGCCGGCGACGAACGCGGCGGCGCGGGCGTGCCGGGGATCGTGCGAGCGGGTCAGCCGCGCGAGCATCGCGGCGAAGCCGGCCACGTCGTCGTCGGCGCCCAGCAGCGACGGGAGCGTCTCCAGCAGCCAGCCGGCCCCCGGCCCCCACGCCTGACCGCGGACCTCGTCGCCGCTCGCCGTCACGCGCAGCGTGCCCGGGCCTTCGGGGGTGCGCGAGGTGCGCCAGATCGACCCGTCCGGGGTGTGCCGCCAGGCCGGATCTCCTCCCCCGCGCCGATGCGGAGACAGCGTCAGCACGACGTCGAGCGGCGCGGACGGCCGCCAGCGCCGCTCGCGGAGGGCAGCCCCGGGCGCGGATAACACGGGTGCTCGGCTCGCCTCCACCTGCCCAGTCTGCCGCACGCTCAGACGTCGCTGGAGAAACGGACCGCGCACTCCGGCAGGGTGATCCCGGGCCAGACGCGCATGCCGGAGGTGAGCTCGTTGCCGGGGCCGATCAGCGCGCCGTCGCCGACCACGACCTGCCGCAGCACGGCGCCGGGGGCGACGCGGGCGCCGACGCCTACGACCGAGTCGATGACGGTCGCGCCGGCCTCGACGTGGCAGCCCTCGGACAGCACGCTCCCGCGTACGCTCGCCCCGGCCTCGACCGTGGCCCGGGCGCAGACGACCGTACCCCCGGTGACCTTGGCCTCGGGCGACACGACCGCCCCGTCCAGCAGGAGGCGCTCGCCCGCCGGGCCGGGCAGGGCGGGCGAGTCGAGCTTGCCCAGCACCAGATCGGCCGAGCCCTGCACGAACGCCGCCGGCGTGCCCACGTCCAGCCAGTACGAGCTGTCGGCGAAGCCGAGCACCAGCGCGTCGGCCTCGATCAGCCCGGGGAAAGTTTCACGCTCCACGGAGACGACCTGGCCCTCGGGGATCGTGTCGATGACCGATCGCCGGAACACGTAGCAACCGGCGTTGATCCGGTTGGTCACGGGATTGGGCGTCTTCTCCAGGAAGGCGCTGACCCTGCCGTCGCCGTCGGTCGGCACGCAGCCGAACCTCGACGGGTCGTCCACCTCCGTGAGGTGGAGGGTCACCGCGGCGCCCCGTGCGACGTGCAGGTCCACCTGGGCGGCGATGTCGTGACCCGACAAAATGTCGCCGTTCAGAACGAGCACCGGCGCCTCGGGCGGAGAGGTCAGGGCCTGGGCGGCGTTGCGGATCGCGCCGCCGGTGCCGAGCGGGGTGTCCTCGGTCATGTAGACGATCTCCAGGCCGAAGCCCGAGCCGTCGCCGAAGGCCTCGGTGAACATCGACGCCCGATAGGACGTCGCGAAGACCACCCGGCGCACCCCGTACGCCCGTGCCTTGGCCAGCTGGTGCGCGAGGAAGGGCACCCCCGCCGTCGGAAGCAGCGGCTTGGGCGTGCTGAGCGTCAGCGGTCGCAGACGCGTGCCCTGGCCGCCCACGAGAAGGATCGCCTCGAGACCGTCGGGCGACCGCACAGAACTCTCCCTCACAGCCGCGAGGGTAGCCTAGTGCCGCCTCCGGCGGGGTTCGCCGCGAAAGGTGGCGCTCAATCCTCCACGGCCCGCTGGTACGCGACGAGGTGGGCCTCGGCCGAGTGCCGCCAGGTGAACTCGCGTGACCGGGTCACCCCCGCCCGCGCCAGCGACTCGCGCCGTTCCGGCGACTCCAGCAGGGCGCGCAGCGCCCGCGCGATGCTGTCGGCGTCGGGCTCGGTGTAGGTCACGGCGTCGCCGCCGACCTCCGGCAGCGAGGTGCGGTGGGTGGTCAGCACGGGCGCCCCGCAGGCCATCGCCTCCAGCACCGGCAGCCCGAACCCCTCGCACCGCGAGGGGGACGCGACCACGAGCGCCCCGCCGAGGAAGCCCGGCAGATCGGCGAAGGGCAGGTAGCCGGGACGCACGACCCTCACCCGGGGCGGCAGCGCGGCGACGGCGGCGTCGACCTCCTCGTCCCAGGCCGGGCCGCCCGCGAGCACCAGCGCGGGGGGCGAGGCCAGGTGCGCGACCGCCCGGCCGAAGCCGGTCACCAGGTTCGGCACGTTCTTGCGCGGCTCCAGTGCGCCCAGGTAGGCGACGTACGGCCGGTCGTGCAGGCCGAACCTGCCGGCCACCCGGCGCACGTCCTCGGGCGCCGGGGGGTGGAACAGCGCGGGATCCACCCCGTGGTAGGCGACGTCGATCCGCGTGGGGTCGGCGTCCAGCACCCGGACCAGCTCGTCCATGGTGGCCTTCGACGGCACGATCACGCGGTTCGCGTGGCGTACGGCGGTGCGGGTGGCCGACCGGAAGAACGAGGCCCGCACGGGGTCGTGCTGGTCGGGGTCGGTGAACGAGGTGACGTCGTGGACGGTGGCCACCGTGGGCAGGCCCGAGCTCAGCGGGATCGAGTAGTAGGGGGCGTGGATCACCTGGGCGCCGGCGTGCCGGGCCAGGACCGGCAGCCCGGTCTGCTCCCAGGCCAGCCGCTTGTCCCGGTTGGTGATGGCGGGCGGTCCGGAGAGGATCCGCGCCGAGGGGGCCAGCGCCGCGTAGCGCTCGGCGTCCGCCCGCTGGCAGACCACCGCGACGTCGGCACCCGCCTCGTGCAGGGCCGCGACCAATCCATCGACATACCTGATCAGGGCGCCGCGGTCGGCGGGGACCGCGGCGGCGTCGACGAGCACACGGGGTGTCAAGTGAATCGCTCCCCTCCCTTGGGCCCGCACCGGCCGGGAGGATCGCTCCCCGCCCACGCGGTCCCGCTGTTCCGGCGGTGTTCCGGCAGGGGCCCGGGGGCCCACGCCGCGAACGGACGCCTTCCCCCGCACTCCTCCTTGTCACTCTATTTCCGGAGTCCCCAAAAACGTGAGCGATATCACATGAGGGTCGTCTCTCAGGATGCGCCATTCCGCGCCGAGTCCACGGATTCAGGCCCGGACTACGGGTTCCTTCCGCGTACGGACCGCGCGGCGGGAGGCAAGACCGGCGGCGCCGGCGCACACCAGGTCGCCGACGGACACGATGAGCCGCGAGCACAACACGGCGGCGGTCGCCGCGGGCCGGTCGAGCACCGGGGCGAGCGCGGCCACCATCGCGACCTCCCGCACGCCCGCGCCCGCCGGGGCGATCACGAACACGAACCCCAGGCACCAGGCGAGCGCGAACGCGCCGAAGCTCAGGATCGCCGCCGACGGCCCGTCCGCCCCGACGCCGTGCACGAGCAGCGCCAGGTGCGCGCCGTACGCGGCCCAGCCCGCCAGGGCCCAGCCGCACGCGACGAGCACGCCGCGCCGGGTGAGAGGCCGTTCGAGCGGCGGGCGGCGCAGTTTGCGCAGCCCGAACGCGATGACGCCGTTGACCACCTTCGGATGCAGGGCGGCGGCGACCACGGGCACGAGCAGCAGCAGCCAGGCGTACCGGGCGACCGACTGCCCGGCGAGCACCGGCAGCGTGACGACGGCCACCAGCAGACCGGTGCCGAGGTAGATCGGATACGTCAGGAAGAAGGCGGCGGCGCTGCGCGGCCGGGGGATGCCGTGGTCGCGGCCCATCTCCATCTGCGCGAGCATCGGCCACACCGACCCGGGGATGTACTTGCCGAGCTGGCCCACGAAGAAGATCTTGGACGCGTCGGTGAACGCCAGCGGGGAGCCCAGGTCGGCCAGCAGCGCCCGCCACATGAGCATCCCCGCGACCAGCGCGCCGAGCACCGCCGCCAGCGAGCCGGCGAGCTCCGCCCACGACAGCCGGGTGAACCCGTCGGCCACGGCGGTCCACTGGCTCGCCACCGCCCAGACGCCGAACCCCAGCGCCACGAGCAGGAACAGCGCCCGTACGACCTTGCGACGGCTCATCGGGACGTGCGGACCGGCTCGGGCGGCTGCGGAAGCGGCGCGCCGAGGGGACGGCGGGGCGTCTTGGTCGCGACCCACAGGTAGGTCGGGACGACCGGCAGCAGCGCCCGCAGGGCCGGGCGCGGGGTCCGCTCCAGCGTCACCTTGGCGGCGCGGCCGACCGCTCCGGGGAACAGCTCGCCCCCGGCGAACCGCTCGGGCGCGGCCAGCACCGGGAACGTGTAGTCCCACACGTGGAAGTCCGCGAGCATCCGCCGCAGCCCCGGGCGGGTGCGGAAACGCTCGTAGTAGTGGTCGGCCCGGCCGAACGCCCGCACGTACCGGTCGGCCGCGGCGGGCGGCAGATAGGACAGGAAGGGCAGCTTGTAGTGCGGCTCAATGACGCCGAGCCGGTTGCCCAGGCCCAGGTAGAGCACGCCGTCGTCGGACAGCACCCGGTGCATGTCGGCGATCACGGCGTCGGGGTCGACCACGTGCTCGTAGATGTGGTTGAAGACCAGCACGTCGATCGAGCCGTCCGGGAAAGGCAGGCGGGAGCCGTCGGCGCAGACGAACGCGACCCGCCCGCCGAAGCGGTCCGACGCCTTACGCAGGCCCGGGACGTCGATGTCGAGCCCGAGCGTGCGGCGCGCGCCCGCGGCGGCCAGCTCGTCGGCGATGAACCCGGCCGAGCACCCGACGTCGCCGACGGTGAGCCCCGACAGCACCTCGCCGGGCTTGGCCGCGTCCCTGCCCAGGAAGTGCGCGAGCACGGCGATGATCTTCGCGGCCTTGCGCCGGCGCTTGTCCTCGTCGAGCATCGCGGCCTGGAACTCGGAGTATTCCAGCTGGGCCGCGCGTTCCCCGCTCACCGGTCGATCACCCTCGCGTCCTGCCTGTCGTCCACGGTGCCCAACAGTACCCGTGGCCGCCCCGCCCCCGCCTCGCGATCAGCCGAGCCTGTGGACAACCCGCGCGGCGAACCTACCGATCAGTAGCTTCAGGCTTTACTCTGGGCGCGTGCCGCGCCTGCTGAACCGCCTGCGCTCCAGCCCGCTGCTGCGGGTGCTGCTCGCCGTGGTCGCGCTCGCCTTCCTGGCATACGGCCTGGCCCGGAACTGGACGGACACCTCGGCCGCCCTGTCGCGGCTGTCGTGGTGGTCGCTCGGCGCCTCGTTCCTGGCCGTGCTCGCCGGGCTCGGGTTCATGCTGGTCGCCTGGCGCGACATCCTCGCCGGGCTCGGCTCGCCGCTGCCGCTGCGCGTGGCGGCGCGGGTGCTGTTCGTCGGCCAGCTCGGCAAGTACATCCCCGGCTCGGTCTGGGCGTTCGCCGCGATGATCGAGCTGGCCCGCGACCACGGCGCGCCGCCGCGCCGGACGTTCAGCGCCACCGCGCTCGGTCTGGTGACCTCCCTGGGCTGCGCGCTCGCGCTCGCCGCGGCCACGCTGTCGCAGCAGATCGCCAGGCAGGCGTGGTGGCTGCTCGCGCTGATCCCGCTCATCCTCGTCTGCCTCCACCCACGGGTGATGACCTGGGGGCTCAACCTCGCCCTGCGCGTCGTCCGCAGGGAGCCGCTCGACCGGGTGCTCAGCGGGGCGGAGATGGCCAAGGCCGCCGCGTGGACGATGGCCGGCTGGCTGGTGTACGGCCTGCACCTGTGGGTCCTCGTCGGAGGCATGCGGCCCGCGGACCTGTCCCTGTACGCCGTCGCGGCCGGGGCGTACGCGCTGGCCTGGTCCACCGGCATCCTCACGGTCGTGGTGCCCGCCGGGATCGGCGTGCGGGAGGGCGCGATGGTCGTGGCGCTCGCGCCGGTGCTCGACACGCCGAGGGCGCTGGCGATCGCGGTGGTGTCCCGCGTGATGTTCACCGTCGGCGACGCCGCCTGGGCCGGGCTCGGCTTCCTGCTCGCCCGTGGCCGCACCGCCCCCGCCGGTCAGCCGTCCGACGCGGCCAGCAACGTGTCCAGGTAGACCGCCCAGTGCGGCTCAGGGTCGACGGGCGCGACGCCCGCCCGCAGCCGCTCGGGCGTTCCCGGCTCGTAGAACCGCTTGATCGCCTCCGCCAGCGCGCCGGCCGAGCCCGGCTCTGCCAGCAGGCCGTCGACCCCGTCGCGTACGTTGTCGGGCAGCGCCCCGACCCGGGTGGCGATCACCGGCACGCCGTGCTCGTGACCGAGCCACACGTTCTGGCTGGCGGTCGCCGACCGGTAGGGCAGCACCAGGGCGTCGGCCCCGGCGAACAGTCCCGGCACGTCCTCGGCCGGCACGTACCCCGGCCGGATCTCGACCCGGCCGGCGAGACCCAGCCGCTCGATCAGGGCGTGGGTGTCCTCCAGGCCGCCCCAGAACTCGCCCGCCACGGTGAGCCGTACGTCCGGCACCTGCGCGAGCGCCTCCAGCAGCAGGTCGAGCCCCTTGTACGGCCGCACGATGCCGAAGAACAGCAGCCTGCCGTGCGCCTTGTGCCCCGCCGTCTCCCGGGCGCCGCGCGCGGGCAGGTGCGGCGCGAGGGCGGCCACCCGCACCGGCGCGGCGGTGAGCGCGCGGGCGAGGTCCGCCTGCTGCTCCGAGTGGGCGAGCACGCCGTCCACCCGGCGCAGCAGCGCCTTCATCAGCGGTCTGTCGTACGGCTTGCTCTCGTGCGGCAGCACGTTGTGACACAGGGCGACCACCCGCGCCCGGCGGCGCAGACCGGACAGGATGCCGAGATAGGCGGGCACCTGCACCGGGCTGAGCACGGTGAGCACGACGAGGTCGGCCCCCCGCAGCCGCCGCCCGCACGCCAGCCAGCCGTCCGGCCGCCGCCAGTCGAGGTCGCGGCGGGTGCCGGGGTACGGCTCGCCCTCGGGGCTGTCGATCGTCTGCTGCCCGGGATACAGGAACGCGGGATACTGCGCCCGCCACGACTCGATGACCACGTCGTGGCCCCGCGCCCGCAGCCGGTGGGCCAGTTCCGTCGTGTGCTGCGCTCCGCCGCCCTTGTACGGATAGGTGGGGCCGACGATCGCGATCCTCAAACGTCACCTCTCGAGCGCACGATCAGGTCGGCCAGCAGCGCCACCGCCCCGATCAGCATGCCGGACAGGAAGGTCACGACGGTGTTGCTGGTGAGGTAGAAGCCCAGATGACTGATCATGTCGTACACGCCCTTGACCAGGCCGATGCCGACCAGCCAGAGCGCGGGCGGCATGAGCACCTTGAGCGGGTTGAAGTACATGATCATCCGCAGCACCTGCAGAATGTAGCGGTAGGCGTCGGAGACGAAGTTGAACTTCGACTTCCCGGCCCGCTTCGCGTAGTCGATCGGCAGGTAGTAGACGTCGTGCTGGTTCGACATGAACGCCAGCGTGATCGTCGTGACGCAGGAGAACCCGGGGGGCAGCAGCCGCAGGTACGGCTTGGCCACGGACTTGCGGAAGGCCCGCAGGCCGGAGTTGAGGTCGGGGATCTTCTGCCCGGCCAGCCGCTCCGCCACCTTGCGGATGAACCACTTCGCCGGCACCCGGAGGAACTTGTGCGAGCCCTCCTCGGTGGTGCGCGCGCCGACGACCTGGTCGATCGTCGCGTCCTTCTCCAGGATCTGGACCAGCTCGGGGATGCGCTCGTTCGGGTAGCTCATGTCGGCGTCGGTCCACACGACGATCTCGCCGCGGGCCTCCTGGCTGCCGATCCTGCGTACGGTGCCCGAGCCGCCGTTGCGGTGGAACGCCCTGATCCGCATGTGCGGGAAGCGCGGCGCGGCCTCGTGGAGCCGCGCGAGCGTCTCGTCGGTGGAGCAGTCGTCCACGGCCAGCAGTTCGTAGGTGTAGCCGCTCGCGTCCATGGCGGCGCAGATGCGCTCCACCTCGGCGATCACGTGATCCTGCTCGTTGTAACACGGCAGGACGATCGTGACGTACGGGGTTTCTGCGGGAGTCACGGCGCTTCCAGAGGTCTCGAGCGTGGTCACGTCCGGCTAGGGTACTCTGCCCCGCCAAATCGCGGTCTCACTTCGCCTCACAGCCGTTTCCCCTTGGTGGCCGCTCTGGCCCCGTCAACCAGAAAGCGCGATGAACCCTCACGGGTGAGCATGCCGGACCACCTTCACGACGCCCGGCATCCCGGCGAAGGCCCGCTGCACCTCGGCGAAGTCCCAGTGGCCGGCGAATTCTGACGGGCGATGGCGAGAACCTGCGCCGGTGCGAGCCGCCGGTATCCGCGGGTCTCCGCGTGGCTCGCGAGCACGCGCTCGATCTCACGCCGCTGGGCCGCCGTCGCCGCGCCCGACGGACAACTCTCATCCGGGGAAAGCGACCCATCGGACGACTGCCCGTCATAAGGGGACGGGGATCCGCACAGGTGGACCAGGAAGGTGCCCGTACGAGGCCACGGCCCGTCCGGCGGCGGGGACGGCCGGCGGGAGGCCAGGTAGGTGAACACCCCTGCGGCCGCCAGCGCCACGACGAGCACGACCGCCGCGACCACGAACGGCCCTCTCCTCAGGCCGCGGCTCTCGCCGATCGTGATCTCCTCGGCCTGAGACGCATCGGGAAAGGTCACGACACCAACACCACCTCGGCGACGCCCGGCATCCGGCCGAAGACCTTCTCCATGTCGGCCCGCGCGGGCGGCCTGTCGAATTTCACGTAGAACGCCTCGGGCAGGGCTCGCGGCCCAACACCGCTTCCGCCGTTCCAGAGGATCCGCCGATTGTCCTCGAGCGCGTGGGCGACGTCCTCGAAGTAGACGGTCTGCACTCCGTCCAGTTTCCCGATGCGGTCGAGCACGGCCGCCTTCTCGCGTTCAGAGGCCTTCCTGTGCCCGCGGCACGATTCGTAGAGGTCACTCTCCTCAGGACAGAACTTGATCCCGACGTCAGCGATCCCCTTCCAAAGGGTGTCCCCGAAGATATAGACGTTCGAGACGCCGGGCAGCGCCTCCAGGCGACGCCGGAGCGCGCCCCAGTCGCCGGGGCCGAGATCGCCGGTATAGGACTCCGGCATGTCGTCGGCTCCGGTCACGCTGAGAACCTTGAGACCCGACGGGTCGTCGGAAAGGCCTTGGCGAAAGATCTCGAAAGCCTGTTCTTTCGATTCGAAGTGGAAGTCACGGATCTGCGGGAGCGCGCGTAGCGCGACCTCGATCGCCCGCCTGTCCTCGGCCGTGGCCGTGCGGTGGTGGCAGTTGGACCAGATCTCGGTGCCGCTCCGGTCGCAGAGGTAGACCGAGAAGGACCCGCTCTGGAGCCGGGGACCGTCCGGCGGGGACAGCGGCCTGCGGGAGTCCTCGTAGAACCGCCATCCGGCGAGTCCGAGTCCGGCGAGGAGCACGACCACCAGCCCGGCGACGACCGGCGGCCTCCGGAAAAGAGCCCTCCTGGATCGCGGCTCCTGCCGATCGTCACCGAAGGACAATTCCTCCACTTCAGCGGAATCCACACGCCGAACCCTAGGACTAATCGGTTGGAACGGTCATCCACACGTCGATGTTGAGCGACCAGGTGCCGTTGGGCGGGTCCACCAGCGAACGTTCGTCCTGCCGGGTGTGCAGGCTCATCACCCGGGTCGCCGGGCCGTACGCCATGAGCTGCTCGGGCTCGGCGGCGAGCAGCACGGGCCGGCGGCCGGTGCGCCGGACGGCCTCGACCAGGCGCAGCACGTCGGCCCGGCGCGGCACGTCGGATCGCGGAGGGTAGACCACGCGAGCCGTCGGCACCCCGCACTGGCCGCGCAGGACCTGCGTCAGCCGGTCGCCCGTGACGCGCTCGGCGACGAGCACGGACGCGTTCGCCGGGATCGCCCGGCACAGGCCCGCGACCGCGGCGGCCTCCCCCCGGTTGACCGGCGAGAACGCGGTGCCGATCGAGGTGATCGCGGGCGGGACCGCCAGCAGCAGCGCCCCGGCCGCGAGGGCCGCCCGCGAGCGGCCCGGACGGGCGGCGAACCAGCCCGTACGCGCGAGCCGCCGCGAAAGCCACCGCAGCCCCCAGACGGCGAGCAGCACCAGACCGGGGATGACGATCGGCACCAGCCTGCGGGAGGCGAAAGGGTGGTCGGGGGTGATCGCGGGACGCCAGAGCGTCGTCACCGTCGTCCACCCGATCACCGCCAGTGGCAGCAGCCAGCCGAACTCCCGTCCCTTCGTCAGGCGGCGCGCGAGCACGGCCGCCGCCACGGTCGCCAGCACGACGGCGGGGAGACCGACGTACCAGAAGACCCAGTCGAGGGAGTGCTCGTAGTACAGCCGGGACTTGTCGGGCACCAGGCCGTTGGCGATCTGCGTCTTCTCGATGAAGTCGGCCGTGAGCATGTCCTCGGGCGTGACCGCGTCACGGCGCACGGTCTGCGCCCAGGGCCGTACGACGAAGCCCGCCATGACCAGCACGACCAGGGCCGCGGCGGCGTTCGGCAGCCACCCCGCACCCGGCAGCCGGCGGGTGCGGCCGGCGATCCGGGGCGCGAGCGCCGCGCCGGCGACCGTGAGCACCACGACGACGGCGCAGATCGCGAGCAGGGGAACGAGCGAGCCGGACAGATACTCCAGATAGGGCCGGGCGAGGGCGTAACCACCGGTGAACCCCCAAACACCGCCCACGAGCAGGCCGGTCAGCAGGGGCGCGCCCAGCCGTCCCTCGGGCAAGGGCCTCGCGAGAGGTGTCCGCCGGAGCGCGACGAGCGCCCCGGCGAAGACGAGCACGGGCAGCACGTCGCGCAGGCCGTCGATGCGCACCAGCAGCGCCAGCCCGAACGACAGCCCCGCGAGCGCGGCGGACGGGAGACCCGGGCCGGGCGGCGCGGCCCGGAGCCGGGCACGCGCGTCGAGCAGCAGGTTCATCCCGCCGAACAACAGGATGAGCGAGGGGATCTCGCTGAACGTCGTCCGCGACGTGTAGAGGATCGGCAGGCCGACCGCGAACACGAGGGCGGCCAGGGGCGCCCAGCGCGCGCCCGCGAGCCGCGCGGCGGTCCCGGCGACGGTGAGCACCGCGAGCGCGCCCAGCACGGGCGGCACGAGCAGCAGGCCGGGGACGCCGCCCAGCCAGTGGCCGATCGCGTGGATCATCGGCGGCCCGGCCATGAACTGCGGGCCGATCCCGCCGTCGACCGCGTAGAACCCCATGCTGTCGAAGCGCAGCGCGGGGTCGGGACCGCCGAAGTCGCCCACCGGGATCGGCAGCGACCCGTGCCGGGCGAGCCAGACGGCGTACTGCGCGTAGGTCGACGGGTCACGCCGGACGATCAGCTGCTCGCCGTGCAGGAACCCGTTGAACACCCCCGATCCGAGCGCCACAGCGAAGGTAGCCACCGTCGCCCAGCGGGGCGGCGTCACGGCCTCGGGCAGGCGGCGCAGACCGTACGCGCACAGCAGGAGGGCGGCGGCGCCGCCGAGCAGCGCCATGGGCAGCGGCAGGAACCACCCGAGCAGCAGCAACGGGAGGCCGGCGATCAGCCACCCGCTCAGCGCGAGCGCGGGCACGACGGAGACGGCCGCGAGCAGCCTGCCCGCGGCCTTCCGCTGCGACGGCAGCCGTGTGCGGCCACGCGCGTGGCCTGACGTGTTCACCGGGATGCACCCGAGACTAGCGGCCCGCCCCGGCGCTCCGCCTTCATCGTCGTGTCCCGTCCACCCCGCGCGTCGCGGCTGTCCACGGGCGCGTCCCGGCCCCGCACAGGGGCCGCGGGGAGCCGGTAGCGTACGCCGGGAGGCAGGCAGGGGGGCGCATGAGGGTGTCGGACAGCCGGGGCTCGGCGCCCTGGCCGGAGGGGGAGGACGGGCACCCGCATGAACGTCCCGGACCCGCCCGGCCCGGCGAGTCGTCGTCCGCCGGTGCGCCCACTGGTCCGCCCACGCCGCTCCCGAACGGACGGCCCACGGACGAGCGGCCCACGGAGGGACGGGCCGGTATGGGGCGGCACCGAGCCGAGCAAGCCGGAACCGAGCGAGTCGGAACCAACCGGGTCGGAGCCGAGCGTGCCGGAGCCGGAGGGCGCGGAGCCGGAGGGCGCGGAGCCGGAGGGCGTGGGGTCGGGTGGCTCGGGGCCACGCGGGCCGGAGGCGGCCGGCTTGGGGGCTGGGTGCGTGGGCGTCTGACGCCCCGCGACGCGATGCACCCGGTGGCGTGGGCGCGTGAGGACCTCCCCGGGTGGGCGCGCCGGCACCGGTGGTTTCTCGTGATCCTCGGGCTCGGGGCGCTCCTGCGGCTGGTGACCGCGCTCGGCTACCGGCCCGCGCTGTGGTTCCCCGACTCCTACACCTACGTGGTGACCGCCATGCGGCCGAGGCCGGACCTCGTCCGCCCGGCGGGCTACTCGATGTTCCTGAGGCTGCTGGAGGCGTTCCACAGCTTCGCCCTGGTCGTGACCGTCCAGCACGTGCTGGGGCTGCTCGTCGGCGTGATGCTCTACGTGACCGTCCTGCGGCGTGGCGGTCCTCGGTGGGCGGCCGTCCTGGCCTGCGTCCCGGTGCTGCTCGACGCGTACCAGATCGAGCTGGAGCACCTGCTCGTCTCCGACTCGCTGTTCACCTTCCTGCTCGTGGGGGCGGTGTGCCTGGCGATGCGCCGCCCGCTGACGCCGCGCTCGGCCGCCGCCCTCGGCCTCGTGCTGGCCGCCGCCACGCTGACCAGGACCGTCGGGCTCCCGCTGGTCGCCGTCTTCGCGCTCTTCCTGCTCGCGTACGACGTGCGCGGTGCTATCGGGACGGGCGGCGCGAGCGGGACGGGCGGCGCGAGCGGCGCGGTGCGCCCGGGCAGGGCGGTGCGCCCGGGCAGGGCGGTGGCCAGGCTCACCGTGCCCTTCCTGGTGGCCGCGCTCCTGCCGGTCGCGGGCTACGCCGGGTGGTTCTACGCGACCTACGAGCGCGTCGGGCTGGTCGGCTCGAACGGCGTCTTCCTCTACGCGCGGACGATGTCGTTCGCCGACTGTTCGGTGATGAAGCCGCCGCCCGACCTCGCCGTGCTGTGCGACCCGCGGCCCCCCGCGTCCCGGCCGGCGTCCCAGGAGTACATCTGGAACGCGCAGTCCCCCCTGGTCCGGCTGCCCGGCATCACGTTCACCAAGGAGACCGAAACCCTGGCCGGGAGGTTCGCCTCGCTCGCGATCCGCAGCCAGCCGCTCGCGTTCGTCCGCACGACGCTGACCGAGCTCGGCAGGTCGTTCACGCCCGGCCGGCCCGTCTACCCCGACGCCGAGACGTACAGGTACTACGAGTTCCCGGCGGCCGTGCCTCCACCGCCCGGGCGGCACCCCGCCGTGGTGGGCAAGGAGTTCGCGCAGCGTTACGAAGACGGGTCGATCACGGTGCGCATCGCCGAGCCGTTCGCGGGCCTGATGCGGGCCTACCAGGATGTCGCGTGGCTGCCGGGGACGGCGCTGCTCGTGATCCTCCTGGTCCCGCCGGCCGCCTGGGCCGTCCGAGCCCGGTCGGCGCGCCGTGCCCCGGCGAGGCGCACGACCCGGGCAACGGCCGCAGCCCGAACAGCGTGGACGCGGCGGGCGTCCGAGAACCGCGACTCCCCGCAGCGGTCCCCCTCGAACCATGCCCACTCGAACCATGCCCACTCGAACCGTGCCCACTCGAACCGTGCCCACTCGAACCGTGCCCACTCGAACCGTGCCCCCAGCAACCAGGCCCCCACCAAAAAGGCCCGCGCGAAGCACGCACCCACGAACTGGGGCGTCGCCTGGGCGACGGCCTGGGCGCTGCTGCTCGTCCCGGCCGCCACGGCCCAGTTCGACTACCGCTACGTGCTGCCCGCGGTGCCGCTCGCCTGCCTGGCCGCCGCCCTGTCCGTACGCGGGTCCGGCAGACCGGCACGAACCCCTTGACCTGCCCAAACGACGCACGCTTCATCAAAAGCAGGTAAAGGCAAACTCATTCCCATACCCAAAATGTCGGCGTTTAGTATGCTCTGCCCCTGGATCAGGGGGACGTGACACGGCATGATCGTGGCCCGGATCCTCCCAATCGCGGCACTCGCAGACGCTCCCGTGACCTACCCTCGGAGCGCGACCTGTGATCGCCAGGCAAGGAGGACAAGTGTGCGAGCGAACCAGTAATTCTTCCGGCCTCTCGCCCACTCGTCCGGTTGCCACACCATGTCGTCCGGCCGGCGCGTCATGTCGCCAGGCCACCGCTTCCCGGGCAGGCGTGCGGTGAGCGAGCGCAGGCGCGTCTCAGCGCGCACCAGCCCTCCGCCGCCCCCCTCCGACCAGAGGGTGTGGGGTCCCCCGGAGGACGCCGCGTACGGCGGGGCCTTCGAGCCCCCGCAGGGCCGCAGAGCGGCTCCCGCGCCCGCCGGATACGCCGACATGCCGGTGGCCACCGCCCCCGCCGGCTACGCGGAGATGCCGGGGAGACGTGGCGGGCAGCGACCGCCCCGGGACGGCCGCCCGCCCGAGGCCTACGACGGGGGAGGACGCCGCGGCGGGCGGCGCGCCGAGCCGGGCGTCCCGCCCGAGCCCTCCTACGACCCTTCCTATGACGATGAGGAGCCGCCGCGGCGGCGCGGCCGCAGGCGCGGCGGCGACGAGGAGAGCGGCCACGCCCCCGCCACCGTCCCGAGCCGCGCGCACGGCGGCGGCGGCGACCTGCCCCCGGACGGCGGGCCGCCGCGCCGGCGCGGCGGAGGCGGAGGCGGCCGTTCCGGTCTCGGGATCGGCGGCTGGATCAGCGTGGTGCTCACGTGTGTGCTGGTCATCGGCACACTGACGGCCTACAAGGTCTACCGGAGCACCATCGGCCTGATCAACAGAGGCGCGTCCACCGACGACCTCGACAAGAACCGCCCGGTCAACGAGACGGGCGCGATCAACGTGCTGCTCGTGGGCTCGGACACCCGTGCGGGAGACAACAAGAAGTACGGCCAGCACCTGGTCAACGATGGTGAGCGCACCGACACGATCATGCTGCTGCACGTGTCGCCCAACCGTGACGCGGCGACGCTGCTCAGTTTCCCCCGCGACTCCATGGTGTTGATCCCCGCCTGTTACTCCCGCAACCGGACGCTCATCCCGACCCACCTCGGAATGATCAATTCGGCGTTCTCCGACGGCGGGATGATCTGCACGCGGCGGACCATCGAGAGCCTCACCGGGATCCGCGTCCATCACTACGTGAAGGTCGACTTCACCGGCTTCAAGAACATCGTCAACGCGCTCGGCGGCATCGAGATCTGTCTTCCCCAGGCCGTCAACGACAAGAAGTCGAAGCTGACGCTCCCCGCGGGCAAGCAGACCGTGCGGGGCGAGGCGGCGCTGGGCTACGTGCGGCTGCGCTACGGCCTCGGCGACGGCAGCGACATCTCCCGCATCAAGCGCCAGCAGGTCTTCATCTCCCAGGTCGTGAAGAAGGCGACCAGCAGCGCCCTGCTCACCGACGTCGGCAAGCTGCAGGCCTTCATCGCCGCGGCGGCGAAGTCCGTCACGATGGACGACGCGCTCAACACCGAGGAGCTCATCAAGATCGCGCAGAGCGCGTCGAAGCTGTCGGCGAAGGGTTTCAAGGCCACCACCGTGCCGTGGGAGCCGTACTCCGCCGACAAGAACCGCGTCCAGTGGAAGCAGCCGGCCGCCGGCAACCTCTTCAGGGCCATCGCGAACGACACCGAGGTGGCTCCCACCGCGTCCGCGAGCCCGGCCGCCTCGCCCTCCGGGCCGGTGATCACCAAGCCGCAGCAGGTCAAGGTGCAGGTGTTCAACGGCACCAACAGGGACGGCCTGGCCAAGGAGGTCGCCGAGGAGCTCGCCGGGCTCGGCTTCAACGTCGTCGGCGTCGGCGACGCGAGGAAGCCCGACGGCACCGACCAGCCGAAGACGATGGTCCGCTACACCGGTCAGGGCTGGAACTACTCGAAGATCCTGGTCGGCAAGCTGGTCAACCCCGTCAGCCCGGAGACCGGCAAGGCGGCGAGCGGCCCGGCCACGCCTTTCACGCCGTCCTCGCCCCCGCCGGACGCGCCCAAGGGCAAGGTGCGCGGGCCGATCATCCAGCTCGTCGTCGGCGCCGACTGGAAGGGCGTCCGCTCCCCCATCAACCTGGGCGACAACGTCGTCACCTCCGACACCAACCCCTGCGCGAGCTGACCCGCGTCACCACCGGGCCGGGACGCCTCCGTCCACGTGGAGCGGAGGTGTGCCGGCCCGTTCCGTCACCGTGATCTGACAGAGATCCGCGACAACGTCACATCCGTTACGTTCAGCCCCAGAGGCGACATCAGTCTTCAAGAACGTTAGGGTGAACACCTGGCGAACGCGCCCTGTTCGCCCGTTCGGGCTGATGCGCCGGGGCGCCTTCGCTAGTGTCCGAAAGGACACGGCGACGCTGCGCCAGGCGTGGCCGTTCCCCCGAGCCTCCAACAGATAGCTGAGCGTTTCTCCCGTGAGTGACACCCGCCATCACCCCCCGGTCCCCGGATCCCCGCAAGGCAACGACCCCGATGCCGAAGAGGCTCCCACCGGAGTGATAGGCCGGATCACCGGAGACTGGCCCATACCGGACGGCGGCCTGCCGCGGCGGGAGCCGAAGCCCGCGGGCGATCCGGAGGCGGAGCAGGGTGCGGGCGGGTCGGGCGGCCCGGCGAGCGAGCGGCCCGAGCACGGGCGCCACGAGAGCGTCCTCCCCGCCCCCGTCGACGAGAGCACGGCCGCACCCGCACACGGACGCCACGAAGGCGGCGAGAGCGGCCCGGGGAGCGCAGCAGGGCCGGCCGCCGAAGCGCGCGGCGGCTCCGCTCCCTACGACAAGCCGTACGAGAAGCAGCCCCTGCCTACGCGCAAACCGCGCGGCGCGGAGGGTCCCGGCGGCATCCCGCACAGCTCCATTCCGCACAGCTCCATTCCGAACAGCGCCCCGCCCATCGGCTCCGCACCCACCGGTTCCGCGCCGGCCGGTGCCGCGTCGCAGGACAGGCCGTACGAGAAGCAGCCCCTGCCCGTACGGAAGCCGCGCAAGCCGGGCGCCTCCCGCCTGGGCATGCCGCCCGCCTCCGCCCCGCAGGCTGAGGGCTTCGACTACTTCGGCCGGGGCCAGGAGCGCCCGGGCGTCCCGCGCGCGGCAGCCGCCTCCGACGGCCCCGCCCCGCCGCAGGCGTTCCCCGATCTCGGTCCCCGCAACCTGTCGGACGCCTTCCCCGGCGCCGGCCGGCGGTCGTCCGGCCCCGGCCACCGGGACGGCTCGGGTCTGCGGGCCGGCCCCGACGTCCCGACGCCGCCCTTCGGCG
>NZ_JBFAOO010000151.1:0-17709 GCF_040675265.1 Microbispora sp. NPDC049633 | reverse complement strand
GTGCCCTTGAGCTTGTCGTCGCGCTGGTAGTCGAGCATGGCGTCGACCGCCGGATGGCCCTTGTACTTCTTCAGGGAGTCGGCGTCGGTGCCGCTGCTGCTCGCCGCCGGACAACTGGCCGGGCCGGTGGCCCAGCCGATGGCCGAGGCCCACCCGTTCCAGCGCGGCGGCGGCCCGCTCCCGCCGCGCCCGCAACGGCGTCCCGCTGTACAGCAGCCCGTCGGCGACGTTGTCCAGCGCGCTCACCCCGGGCGCGAGGTGGAACTGCTGGAAGACGAACCCCAGGTGGCGGGCGCGCAAGGCGGACAGCTCGCGGTCTCCCAGGCCGGCCACGTCGTGCCCGGCGATCCGCACGGTGCCCGTGGTGGGCCGGTCCAGGGTCCCGATCAGGTGCAGCAGAGTCGACTTGCCCGAGCCGGACGGCCCGGCGACGGCGACCAGTTCGCCGCGTTCGATCAGCAGCTCGACGCCGCGCAGCGCCCGCACGTCTCGCCCGTACACCTTGGTCACCTCGCGCAGCTCCACCACGTACGGCCCGCCCGGCGCGGGGGGCTGCCCATCTGGCACGTCACCGGGGGTGTACGCGGTGCCCGGGAGGCCGGGCCGGCTCAGCCGGTTCATGCGGCGGGCACCCCGACCCGCATGCCCTCGGCGAGCCCGGCGCCGGTGATCTCGACCATGCCGCCGCCGAAGGCGCCGAGCTCCACCGGGATCACACGGGTGGATGCGCCCTCGACCACTTCGACGCCGAATCCGCCCTCGCGCAGGGCCAGCAGCGCCTCCACGGGGACGGCCAGGACGTCCTTGCGCCGCTCGCTGACCAGCTCCACCTCGACCGGGGCCCTGTCGAGGCGGGTCCTGGGGGTCTTGCTCAGGGTGATGTCGACGTCGACCGTGCTGCCCTCGTCCTGTCCCCGCTCGCCGGAGACGGCCTCGGCCACCGTGCCGACCGAGGTGATCTTGCCGGTGACGCGCTCGCCGCCGGGCAGTTCCACGGTGACCCCGGCGCCCTTCCTGGCCAGCGTCTGGTCGTCGGTGGACAGGTCCACGTGCACCAACCGCCGTACGCCCGACACGGTGAGGGCCGGGCGCCCGGGGGTGATCCTGCCGCCGACCTCGACCCCGGCGTCGGTCACCCGGGCGGCGGCGGGCAGGAAGACCACCTGGGAGGCGTCCACCTGCCCGGTCTCGGGCAGCCCGGCGTCGTCCTGCCACCGCTTGACGGCCAGATGGGTCGCGTAGCTGAAGTGGTCGTCCACGGTCAGGTCGTCGCCGTAGCCGAGGATCTTGAGGTTGCGTTCGAGCTGCTCGACGTCCGGGCCGTCGTCGACGCCCTGCCGCAGCGGCCGGTACATCGGCAGCGCGCCGTACATGAGGACGACCGGCCTGCGGTCGACCCTGAGCAGCGGACGGCCGCGCCGGACGACCGCGCCCTCGGCGGGCGCCCAGGTCACGGTGCCGGAGGCGTCGGTGCTGACCCGCCGCTCGCCCGAGTAGGTCAGCGCCCCCTCGACGGTCTTGGTGTCGACCAGGTCCTGGCGGGTGATCGGCGCGGTGGCGGGGACCGGAGGCGGGGACGGCTCGGCCGCGCCGGCGCCGTCGCCGCCCGCCACGGCGACGACCGTTCCCGCGGCCAGCGCGAGGACGCCCGCGCCCGCGATCACCAGGCTCGTCCTCACCCGTTCCTCCCCGGGGCGAACTCCTCGCAGGCCTTCTGCGCCTCGTCCATCGCCTTCTCCTGACCCGGCTTGAGTTTGATCTGGAGTCCCTGCCCGGGCGCCGGGTCGGGGACGTCGACACCGTGCTCGCGCATGCACTGGGCGAACCTGACCATGCGGTCGCGCACCTCGGGATCGTCGCCGCCGAGCTTGTCGCCGACCGCGTCCTTCATGAAGTGCTCGCAGGCCTGCATGGCCTTGCGCATCGTGGCCTCCTCGCCCTTCTTGCCGGTGATGCGGACGCGTCCGTCGGGGCCGGGGTCGGGCATGTCCACGCCGTGCTCGCGCATGCACTGGGCGAACTTCAGCTGGGCCTCCTGCAGGTCGGCCGGGCCTCGCGCGGACGGCTTCGCCGTCGCGGTGGAGGCGGCGCCGCCGGCACTGGCGACCCCGTCGCCGGTGGGGGCCGCGCCGCAGGCGGCCAGTGCCAATGCCAGTGCCAATGCCAGTGCCGGCGCGAGCCCGAGGGCCGGTGCCAGGGCGCGTGGCGGTCGTACGCGCATGAGTCGCTCCTCCTCTCCCGGGACGTTCGCCCGGGACGCGGCCCAACTCCAGCGGAGGCGGTGCTAAACGCGGATAAGCGAGATCGGCTCGTCCGTGCTTATCCGCGGCTAACACCTCGTGCGTCACGCTCGGAGCCGAGCGGGAGGTTGGGATGCGGGTGCTCGTGGTCGAGGACGAGGAACAGCTGGCCGACGCGGTCGCCCGGGGGCTGCGGCTGCACGCGATCGCCGTGGACGTGGCCTACGACGGGCGGGAGGCGCTGGAGCTGACCGCCTACGTCGACTACGACGTGGTCGTGCTGGACCGCGACCTGCCCGACGTGCACGGGGACGAGGTCTGCCGGGAGCTGATCGGCGCGGGCGGGGCGAGCCGCATCCTCATGCTGACCGCGGCCGGGCGGATCAGGGACCGGGTCGGCGGCCTGTCCCTGGGCGCCGACGACTACCTCGTCAAGCCGTTCGCGTTCGCCGAGCTGGTGGCCCGGGTCCGGGCGCTGGCCCGGCGCTCGTCCCGTGCGGTGCCGCCCGTGCTGGAGCGGGCCGGGATCCGGCTCGACCCCGCCCGCCGTACGGTCGTGCGGGACGGGCGTCAGGTGGTGCTGGGCCGCAGGGAGTTCGACGTGCTGCACGAGCTGATGCGGGCCGGCGGCGACCTGGTCACCTCGGCACGGCTGCGCGCCAATGTGTGGGACGAGCACTCAGACGCCGGGACGGGCGTGCTGCGCGTCACGATCACCTCGCTGCGCCGCAAGCTGGGCGTCCCTGCCGTGATCGAGAACGTGCCGGGCCGGGGGTACCGGCTGTGACGCGTGCCCTGTTCTTCTGGGGCAGGCTGGGCCTGCGCATGCGGCTCGCCCTGCTGTACGGCGGGCTGTTCTTCGTGGCGGGGTCTGTGCTGCTGTGGTTCACCCACCTGCTGACGGCTCGGGCGCTCAACCAGCGGTTCGTGGTGGCGGTGGGGTCGAAGGTGACCGGCGGAGGCACCCCCGACGCCGTCCCGGGCGGCGCGCTGCCCGGCGCCGACATGCTCGCGCAGCGGGTGCGTACCGATGTCGAGCAGGGGGCGGCCGGCGTGCTGAGCGACGTCCTCGGGTCGTCGCTGATCGTCATGATCCTGGTCGGGGCCGTCGCGGTGCTGCTGGGATACCTGGTCGCCGACCGCGCGCTGCGCCCGCTGGAGCGGGTGACCGAGACCGCGCAGCGGCTGTCGGAGAGCACGCTGCACGAGCGGATCGCCCTGAGCGGCCCCCAGGACGAGGTCAAACGGCTCGCCGACACCTTCGACGCGATGCTCGACCGGCTGCACCGGGTGTTCGACGCCCAGCGTCGGTTCATCGCCAACGCCTCCCACGAGCTGCGCACCCCGCTCGCGGTCAACCGTACGGTGCTGGAGGTGTCGCTGGAGGAGCCGGCGGCGTCGGAGGACCTCAAGGCGCTGGCCCGGGCGCTGCTCGGCACCAACGCCCGGCACGAACGGCTCATCGAGGGCCTGCTCATGCTGGCCCAGTCGGAGCAGGAACTCACCGCCCGCAGGCCGGTCGACCTGCGGCAGGTCGTCCGTACGGCGATGGAGCAGATCGACCTGCAGCCGCGCCGCGGGAAGGTGGTCGTCCACGAGGACCTGCGCCGGGCGGTCGCGTACGGCGATCCGCTCCTGCTGGAGCGCTGCCTTATCAACCTGCTGGAGAACGCGATCAAGTACAACGTGCGGGACGGGGAGGTCTGGGTCCGGCTGCGGGAGGACGAGACCGGGGTGAGCGTGACGGTGGAGAACACCGGGCCTGCGGTCCCGCCCTACGAGGTGGACGATCTGTTCGAGCCGTTCCGCCGGCTCGGGGGCGACCGCGTCCGCTCCGCCCGGGGGGCGGGGCTGGGCCTGTCCATCGTGCGGGCCATCGCGGTGGCGCACGGCGGCACGGCGGAGGCGGACGCCCGGCCGGCGGGCGGCCTGACGGTGACCGTGCGCCTGCCCGGGGCGGCTCAGAGCTGATCACATCCGGAGTGCCGTACCCACTGTCGCCCGGTCTCTCCCTGCTCGTGAGTAAAATCCGAGTTGTTCTAACTTGACCGGTTTGACCTGGTCTATTACCTTTTAGGCAGCTCAGGGCGCACTTGCTCATTCAATGGTCAAGAAGCCCTCCTCAGACCGACGCGGCCGGCCGATCCCGGCTTGCCGCCCGGCCGCCGAGTCCGCGTCCGCGCGGAGCCGGGGACCCACCTCTCCTGGGGTGAATCGGCATGCCTGCCGTAGGGCGCCTTCCAGCCCGAACCCGTCAGCTAACCCGGTAGGCGGCATGGAAGTAAGGGAGTTCGCCCCACCATGCACGTCCTCAACACCTGCGTCCGCGCCGCCCTCGCGAGCACCGCCCTCGCCTCGGCCGTGCTTGTCGCGGCACCGGCCGCGCACGCCGACAACCCCGCCACCGGCAAGGGCCCGGCGGCCACGCAGTCCATGGCCGAGATCGCCAAGACCCTGCCCAAGGTCAGCGCCACCGACGTGCTGAACCTGGCCAAGAGCCAGGTCGGGATCAGCGAGAACGCCTACGGCGGCGGGACGAAGTTCCAGCAGTGGTACATGACCACTCCCCGCGCCCAGGAGACCCTCGCCCGCGACGGAGGCAATCTGAAGGGCTACCTGAACGCGCCCTGGTGTGACATGTTCGTCTCCTGGGTCGGTCACCAGCTCGGCATCGGGCCGGTCATGGGCTCCGACGCCTACACCGTCGAGCACGCCCACTGGTTCGCCGATCACGGCCGCTGGGGCCGGACGCCCAAGCCGGGCGCGGTGGTGTTCTTCAACTGGAACGGCAGCAAGGACATCGACGACATCGTGCACGTCGGCTTCGTCGTCAAGGACAACGGCGACGGCACCATCCGGACCATCGAGGGCAACACCGGCAACGGCGCCGTCGAGGCCCGCACCCGTAACACCTGGCAGGTGGTCGGGTACGGCTACCCGATGTACCCGGGCGAAGCCGCCGCTGCCGCCTGACGCCCGACGCCTCGAAGCGCGCCGGACACCCCGGCGCGCTTCGCCGTACCTCCCGCCACGGGCGCCCGGCGCGAACGCTCACGTCGTCGGCCGCCCACGCGGCGCGCCCGGCCTGGGGGCCACGCGCTCGAGCTTGGTCCAGCCGGTCCAGCCCCGCTGCCTCAGCAGCTCGATCAGCCGACGCGCCGGCGGCACGGTGTCGAACGCCAGCGTGTCCATGAGCGTGACGAGCGGTGACTCGATGTCGGTGTCGTCGACATAGTCCTCGCCGCGCTCGTCGGCCATCCGCGTGATGTAGGCGGCCAGCTTGTCGGCCAGCTCGACCAGCCGCGGGTCGTCGTCGGCTCGGTCGAGAGCCTGACTCAGGGTGAGGTAGAAGCCGGCGAGCAGCGGGTCGTCGATCTGCTCGCGCTTTCTCGCCATCCACTCCGCGACTCGCGCGGGTGAGTGCGCGGCCAGCGGGATCCAGCCGTCACGCTCGGCCCGGACGATTCGCTCGTCGACGCCGAGCGCCCGCAGCCGGTCGAGATACTCGACCACCTCCGAAGGGAGCGCCAGGCCGTCCCCGGAGGCGAGCCGGGCGATCCGCTCGCGATGCCGCTGCCGCTCCCGGATCTCCGCCCGCAGCCGCCTGTCGATGTCCGCGACCGCCGCGGCGAACTCCTCCTCACCGGCCCGCAGCAGCTCCCGCACCCGCGCCAGCGGAACCCCGGCCTCGGCGAGGGTCCGGATTCTGATCAGCTCGATCACGGCGCCGGCGTCGTATCTGCGGTAGCCGGAGTGGTCGCGCTCCGGCTCCGGCAGCAGCCCCTTGGCGTGGTAGTGCCGCACCGCGCGCACCGTCACTCCGGCGTAGGACGCCAGCTCGCCGATGGTCAGCATCAGACCGGTCTCCAGGAGTCGCTCAAGAGGTCGCCTGGCCGGGTGGGCCTTCCGCACCACGAATGATCTGGGCGATCCGCGGGGCATGGGTGAAGACCAGCCGGTGGTCGGCGTCGAGCCATGTGGTGGTGATGTGCGGGTGCTCGTGGACAAGCCGCTCGACGCCGGCACGCCAGATCCGGTTGAACCGCGGTGCGTGCCCTTCGCCGCTCTCGCCGGCCATCGAGGTCGACATGATCATTTTGATGGGCCGGTCGATCTCTTCGTATCGGTCGAGGATCTCGGACCGAATCACGTCGATCTCGAGGTTCAGGTCGAGAATCTCCCGGGCGGTGAGCGACACCTGACGGGCAGTGCCCCGCTCGGCCTCCTGCCGCGCCGACTGATCTTCCCACATGGCGCGAAACTCCGGCAGGACGGACTCGGTGATGAACGGTTCGGACACCGGGTTCGCCCCGTCGATGAGCACGAGCTCGGCGACGGCGCCGGGATGCTCGGAGGCGTAGTGCACGGCCAGGTCAGCGCCCAGCGAGTAGCCCACCAGCACGGGCGCCGCGGACAGGCCGAGGTTTCCCAGCTCCGCCATCACCGCGGCGAGATCGCCGAGGAAGGCCTCGAAGGAGTACCGGCCGGCGGCCGAGGCGAGGCCGTGGCCGCGCAGGTCGAATGTCACCACCTCGTGGTCGTGCCGCAGCAGCTCGGCCAGCTCCTGCAGGTCGGCCTGTGTCGAGTTCAGACCGGGGCACAGGACCAGCGGTCGTCCCCGGCCGTCGCGGGACACCGGGATCGTGACGCCGTCGTGGTGGATCATGAAATGCCGCGTCGTCCTGTCGCCTCTCTCGGCCCGCTCTCCATCGTCGTCGTGCTCGCCGTGCGACGTGCGCAGTCCGGCGACCTGGGTCGCACCGGTTTTCGTGGTCATGCCCCCATGCTGAGAGATTGACCCAGCGTCAGGGTCAAGCGGCGCGGCGACGTGACGCCCGTCCGTGGTCACCGCCGGCCCCTGCTCCGATGGGGCAGGGGCCGAGGGCGACGGGCCCTGCCCGTACGCCCGCGCGGGTGGCCCGGGTCAGGCGCCGACGTAGGCCGCGAGGTGCTGGCCGGTGAGGGTGGAGCGGGCGGCGACGAGGTCGGCCGGGGTGCCCTCGAAGACGATCCGGCCGCCGTCGTGACCCGCGCCGGGACCGAGGTCGATGATCCAGTCGGCGTGCGCCATCACCGCCTGGTGGTGTTCGATGACGATGACCGACTTGCCGGCGTCGACCAGCCGGTCCAGCAGCCCGAGCAGCTGCTCGACGTCGGCGAGGTGAAGGCCGGCGGTCGGCTCGTCGAGGACGTAGATCCCGCCCTTGTCGGCCATGTGGGTGGCCAGCTTGAGCCGCTGCCGCTCGCCGCCGGACAGCGTGGTCAGCGGCTGGCCGAGGGTGATGTAGCCGAGCCCGACGTCGGCGAGCCGGTCGAGGATGGCACGCGCGGCCGGTGTGCGCGCCTCGCCGGAGCCGAAGAACTCCTGGGCCTCGGTCACCGGCATCGCGAGCACCTCGCTGATGTCGCGCCCCCCGAGGCGGTGCTCCAGCACCGATGCCTGGAACCGCTTCCCCTCGCACTCCTCACATGTGGTGGAGACGCCGGCCATCATCGCGAGGTCGGTGTAGACGACACCGGCGCCGTTGCAGGTGGGGCAGGCACCCTCGGAGTTGGCGCTGAACAGCGCCGGCTTCACGCCGTTCGCCTTCGCGAACGCCTTACGGATCGGGTCGAGCAGCCCGGTGTACGTCGCCGGGTTGCTCCGCCGCGAGCCGCGGATGCCGCCCTGGTCGACCGACACCACTCCCGCGCCGGCCGGGATCGACCCGTGGATGAGCGAGCTCTTGCCGGAACCGGCGACTCCGGTGACCACGACGAGCGCTCCGAGCGGGATGTCGACGTCGACGTCGCGCAGGTTGTTGGCTTTCGCGCCGCGGATCTGCAGCGTGCCGGTGGGCGTGCGCACCGTCTCCTTCAGGGCGGCCCGGTCGTCGAAGTGACGGCCGGTGACGGTGCCACTGGTCCGCAGGCCCTCGACGGTCCCCTCGAAGCAGACGGTGCCGCCCGCCGTGCCGGCGCCGGGGCCGAGGTCGACGACGTGGTCGGCGATGGCGATCATCTCCGGCTTGTGCTCCACGACCAGCACCGTGTTGCCCTTGTCCCGCAGCCGCAGCAGCAGGTCGTTCATCCGCTGGATGTCATGAGGGTGGAGGCCGGTCGTGGGCTCGTCGAAGACGTAGGTGATGTCGGTGAGCGAGGAGCCGAGGTGGCGGATCATCTTGACGCGCTGCGCCTCGCCGCCCGACAGCGTGCCCGACGCCCGGTCGAGCGACAGGTAGCCCAGCCCGATCTCCACGAACGAGTCGAGGAGCTGCCGCAGCGTGGACAGCAGCGGCGCGACCGACGGCTCGTCGAGGCCGCGGACCCAGACGGCCAGGTCGCTGATCTGCATCGCGCAGGCGTCGGCGATGCCGATCCCCTTGATCTTGGAGGACCGGGCGCCCTCGTTGAGCCGGGTGCCCTCACACTCGGGGCAGGTCATGAACGCGACCGCACGCTCCACGAACGCCCGGACATGCGGCTGCAGCGCCTCCTTGTCCTTGGACAGCATCGACTTCTGGATCCGCGGGATCAGGCCCTCGTAGGTGAGGTTGATGTTGTCGACCTTGATCTTGGTCGGCTCCTTGTGGAGCAGGTCGTGGAGTTCCTTCTTGGTGAACTCGCGGATCGGCTTGTCCGGATCGAAGAAACCGGAGCCGGTGAAGATGCGGCCGTACCAGCCGTCGACGCTGTAGCCGGGGATCGTGAGCGCGCCCTCGTTGAGCGACTTGGAGTCGTCGTACAGCTGCGACAGGTCGATGTCGGAGGTCCGGCCCATACCCTCGCAGCGCGGGCACATACCGCCGGTGATGGTGAACTCGCGCCGCTCCTTCACGGTCTTGCCGCCGCGCTCGAGTTTGACCGCGCCCGCTCCGCTGATCGAGGCGACGTTGAAGGAGAACGCCTGGGGCGAGCCGATGTGCGGCTGTCCGAGCCGGCTGAACAGGATGCGCAGCATCGCGTTGGCGTCGGTGACGGTGCCGACGGTCGAGCGGGGGTTGGGGCCCATCCGCTCCTGGTCGACGACGATCGCGGTCGTCAGCCCGTCGAGCACGTCGACCTCGGGACGCGACAGCGACGGCATGAAGCCCTGCACGAACGCGGAGTAGGTCTCGTTGATCAGCCGCTGCGATTCGGCGGCGATCGTGGCGAACACCAGCGAGCTCTTGCCCGAGCCCGAGACACCGGTGAACACCGTCAGACGGCGCTTCGGGATCTCGATGCTGACGTCCTTGAGGTTGTTCTCGCGCGCGCCGTACACGCGAATCAGATCGTGGGTGTCGGCAACGTGCAGCTCGGGGGACTGCTCGTCCGTCCTCGTGACCATGCTTATCGTGTTCTCCATGTGTTCAGGCGGGGCCGCCTTCGCGGTCTCCGCCGGCGTCGCCGGCCTCGATCTAACCAGCTTCGAGCGGTACGTCTGGTTCTCTTCGCCCATGCGGGCAACCGCGGAACCGGCGGTGCGGCGTGGCCGGCTCAGCGCCGTTCGCTGATGCGGATCATGTTGCCGGCGGGATCGCGGACGGCGCAGTCGCGGACCCCGTAAGGCTGCTCGGTCGGCTCCTGCACGACCTCGGCGCCGCGGGCCCGCAGCCGATCGAAGACGCCGTCGAGGTCTTCGGCGGCCAGGACGATCATGGCGTAGGTGCCCTTGGCCATCATCTCGGCGATGGTGCGGCGCTCCTCGTCGGTGATGCCAGGGTCGGCGGCCGGCGGATGCAGGACGATCGACGTGCCGGGCTGGCCGGGAGGGCCGACCGTGATCCAGCGCATCCCGCCGTATCCGACGTCGCCCCGGACCTCGAAGCCGAGAGTGTCCCGGTAGAAGGCCAGGGCCGCGTCCGCGTCGTCGTGCGGGAGGAAGGCCGATTGGATCGTCACGTCCATGGAGTCACGCTAGCTGCGGCTGGGCGAGCCGCGCTTCTCGGTTTCTGACCGGTCTGGTCACCTTTTTCGTCACGCATGAGGGCATTCCGGCCGTCGCGCTCCCGGCCTGCCGCCGATAGGTGCTGGGCGGCACACCGACCAGCTCGGTGAAGCGGGTGCTGAAGGTGCCCAGTGACGAGCAGCCGACCGCGAAGCAGACCTCGGTGACGCTCAGGTCGCCGCGGCGCAGCAGCGCCATCGCGCGCTCGATCCGCCGCGTCATCAGATACCCGTACGGCGACTCGCCGTAGGCGAGCCGGAACTGCCGGCTGAGGTGCCCGGCCGACATGTTCACGCCACGGGCGAGCGCCTCGACGTTCAGCGGCCGGTCGTACTCCCGGTCGATCCGGTCACGGACGCGGCGCAGCAGCGCGAGGTCGCGCAGGTGCTGCTCTGATGCGGGTCTGCTGCTCACCCGAGAAGCGTATGTCGCGCCACCGACAATCCTGAGCGTCACGCCGGCGGCCGGGTGAGTTTGGCGGCCACGGCGTCGAGGACCCAGTCCAGGCCGGTCGCGAACGACACCTCGGCGTCCACTTCGACGCCGTCGTGCACGAATCGGGCCAGCGCCGGGAAGCGGCCCGTGGCCAGCATCCTCATCACATGCGGGCCGGAGGCGCGCTGCCAGTCGCGGTCGGACAGTCCTGTGGCGCGCTCGGCGCGCAGGTTCGCGATCTCGCGCCGGATCGCGCCGGTGAAGTAGGCGCTGACGGTCTCCACCGCGCGCGTGACGGTCTCGAGGTCGGCGACGCCGTCGAAGGAGGCCAGCGTGGTCTCGGTCACGGCGAGGGCGTTCGGGCCCAGGGCCGGACGGCCGCCGAGCAGGTCGGCCAGCCATTCGTGCCGGAGAGCGGCCCGCCTGGTGCGGTGGGCGAGGAGGTGCAACGCCTTGCGCCAGTCGCCGGGCTGTTCCTCGGGGAGGATCTCGGCGTGGACCTCGTCCACCATGAGGTCGAACAGCTCCTCCTTGGTGGAGATGTACCCGTACAGCCGCATCGGGCCGACATCCAGCCGTGCGGCGACCTTGCGCAACGACACCGCCTCCAGCCCGCCCTCGTCGGCCAGCGCGATGGCGGCCGCGACCAGTCGCCTCCGGTCGAGCGGCGCGGGGCGAGTCGGCGGCTCCGGCCGGTCCCACACAGTCATGGATACATCGTACTGTTGCGATACGGCGTATCAGGAAAATACAGTGTATCGACATGAGACATCGCATCGCCGTGGTCGGGGCCGGCCCCGCCGGGCTTACCTTCGCCCGTGTCCTGCACCGGCACGATCACCGCGTCACCGTCCTCGAACGCGATCCCGCCCCCGACGCCCGTCCCCCGGGGGGCTCGCTCGACCTGCACGAAGGGCTGGGCCAGCTCGCGCTGGGCAAGGCGGGGCTGCTGGCGGAGTTCGAGGCGCTGTCCCGTCCCGAGGGTCAGGCCATGCGCATCCTGGACGCCGACGGGACCGTCCTGCGCGACTGGCAGGCCCGTCCGGG
The DNA here is from genome assembly GCF_040675265.1 of Microbispora sp. NPDC049633. Taxonomy (NCBI): domain Bacteria; kingdom Bacillati; phylum Actinomycetota; class Actinomycetes; order Streptosporangiales; family Streptosporangiaceae; genus Microbispora; species Microbispora sp. NPDC049633. The sequence goes on along the minus strand of NZ_JBFAOO010000151.1, from coordinate 6,078 downwards.
TGACCGGGCCAATCCCGAGATCGACCGCGGGCAACTCCGTGACCTGCTGCTCGGTCCTCTGGACGTGCAGTGGGGGCGGCGCGTGACGGAGGTGGTGCCGGGGACCCGGGATGGCGTGCTGGTCCGTTTCGCGGACGGACGACAGGAGATGTTCGACCTCGTGGTCGGCGCGGACGGCGCCTGGTCCCGGGTGCGCCCGGCGGTCTCGTCCGCGACGCCGCACTACACCGGCGTCACCCTGGTCGAGACCTCCCTGGACGACGTGGACACACGCCACCCCGACCTCGCCCGGCTGATCGGCGACGGTTCCGTGGCGGTGTACGGCGTGAACCGCAACCTCGCCGCCCAGCGCAACAGCGGGGGCCACGTCAAGGTGTACGCCCAGTTCCGCGCGCCGCTGGACTGGCACACGACCCTGGTCCGGCACAGTGGCCCGGACGCGGGCCTGGACCTGGCCGACGGCGAGGCCGTGCGATCAAGCCTGCTGGCGCTGTTCGACGGCTGGGCCGCTCCCGTCCTCGACCTCCTCCGCCGCGGCACCGCTTTCGCGCACCGCCCCCTCTACGTCCTGCCCGCCCCCCACACCTGGACCCACGTTCCCGGGGTGACGCTGCTGGGCGACGCCGCCCACCTGATGCCCCCCTTGGGGGCGGGCGCGAACCTCGCGATGCTGGAAGGCGCCGAACTCGCCGAGGCCGTCGCCGCCGCCCCCGGCCCCGGCGATCTGGACGAGGCCGTCCGCGCTTTCGAGGAACAGATGTGGGCACGGGCCGGCAGGTGGGCGGAGATGACGACGGCCGGTCTGGAACGCCTCGTCAGCCCGGACCCCGCCGCGGCCCTCGCCCTCTTCGACGAAGTCCAGCCCTCCTGACGGTTAGAAGAAAGAGCACCGGCGACGCCGGGCTTGGCGCGCTCGCTCCCGAGGCCGGGCACTGATCTCCGTGGACGGCCCGGCTCACCGCCGCCCGGCCGGCGCCGGACCGCCTGCCGTCCGGCCCTCCGCCCTGCGGTAACCGTCCAGGAAGGCCCGTACGCCTGCGGTCACCATCTCCGTGATCTGCTCGCCGGTGAGCGGTCCCTCGGCGGACCGGGTGGAGGCCTCGAACGTCGCCAGGGCGATGAAGTGCAGCGCCGTACGCTGCGGGTCTTCGATCCGGAGCAGGCCCTCGGAGGCCAGCTCCCCCAGACGGCGGGCGACCTCGCCCCGTACGCGCAGCGGTCCGGCCTCCTGCCACTCCTCCAGCAGGTGGCGGGGGAAGTGCGGACCCTCCACGTTGATCATCTGCACGAGCGCGAAGTGCTCGGGGAAGTCGACGCGATGGGCGACCAGCGCGCGCCCGACGGCGACGAGCCGCTCCTGCGGCCCGGCGGCCTCGCGCAGCCCGCGCTCGACGTACTCGGCGAAGGCGTCGGCGACCCGGGTCGCGCTCTCGGCGAGCACGACCGAGAACAATCGCTCCTTGCTGCCGAAATGCTTGTAGAGCGTGCGGGTCGAGACGCCCGCCTCGCGGGCGATGGCGTCGGTGGTGGTGCGGGCGTACCCGTCGCGGCCGAAGACCGCCCGGGCGGCCCTGGTGATGGCCTCGTTCTTGGCCGGCCGTCCGCGCCTCGGAGCATCCGGCCGATCTGACCCGTCCACTTGTCCTCCACCGGGTTACGCTATTTTCTGCCGTACACGGTTTACTTTACCTCTGGAGGGGGCGTCATGCAGCCCGAACTCACTCTCGCCGTCATCGTGGGAAGCGTCCGGCCGGGGCGCCGGGGCGAGGCCGTCGCACGCTGGGTGCACGAGCGTGCCGCGCGCCGCACGGGCCTCGAGGCCGAGGTCGTCGACATCGCCGACTTCGACCTGCCGGTGCTGGACGAGCCCTGGCCCGCCGCCTACGGACGGTACGACAGGCCGCACACCAAGGCGTGGGCGGACGCGATCGCGCGCTTCGACGCATACGTCTTCGTGACCCCCGAGTACAACCGGTCGATCCCCGGCCCGCTGAAGAACGCCATCGACTACCTGTACCGGGAGTGGCACAACAAGGCCGCCGGTTTCGTCAGCTACGGCATCGACGCGGGCGGCGCCCGCGCGGTCGAGCACCTGCGCGTGGTCATGGGCGAGCTGCAGGTCGCCGACGTGCGGGCGCAGGTGGCGCTGTCGCTGGCGGCGGACTTCGACGGCGAGGACTTCACTCCCGGACCCGGGCGCGATCGGGAGCTGGCCGTCCTGCTCGACCAGCTCACCGCCTGGGGCGCTGCGCTGCGGGCCCTCCGTCGTCCGGCCGCCGCGTGATGGCCGCCCCTGCCGCCGCCCGCGCGAGGGCCGCCGACGCGCCCATATCGTGGCCCGTCTGGCGACTCGCCCTGGTGATCGCGTTCGGCGCGTTCATGAGTCAGCTCGACACCTCGGTCGTCAACGTCGGCCTCGACACGATCGCGACGGATCTGCGTGCCGGCCTGGACGACGCCCAATGGGTGGCGAACGCGTACCTGATCGCCTTGAGCCTGTCGCTGCCCGCGTGCGGCTGGCTCGGGCGGCGGTACGGCGCCGGGCCGGTCTGGCTCGCCTCGCTCGCCGGTTTCACCCTCTCCTCCGGGTTGTGCGCGTTCGCGGGCGATATCGGCTGGCTGGTCGCGTTCCGCGTCGTGCAGGGGCTCACCGCCGGACTGCTCCTGCCCGCCGGGCAGACCGTGCTCGGCCAGGCGGTCGGCACCCACCGCCTCGGCCGCGTGATGGCGACCCTCGGCATCGCGGTCACGCTCGCGCCCGCGCTCGGCCCGGCCTTCGGCGGCCTCCTCCTGCACATCGGCTCCTGGCAGTGGTTGTTCCTGGTCAACCTCCCCCTCGGCGCGCTCGGCCTGTGTCTCGGCCTGCGTCACGTGCCACGCGAGCGGCCGTCCGTGCGGCCCGGCCGTCTCGACTGGCCGGGGCTGCTGCTCGTCGCCGCCGGGGTCCCACTCGTGATCTACGGCCTGAGCGCCTGGGGCGAGCGCGGCGCGTCATCGAGCGGATTCGGCGGCGCGCTCGGCCCGGTCGCCGCCGGCGCCCTCGCGCTCTGCGCGTTCGCCTGGCACGCGCGCCGCACCACCCAGCCGGTGCTCGACCTGCGGCTGTTCGCCAGACCGGCGTACGCCGCCGCCACGGCGACCGCCGCGCTCACCGGCGCCGCGATGTTCGGCGCCACGCTGCTGTTCCCGCTGTACTTCCAGGTCGGCCGGGAGGCCGGGGTGACGGAGACCGGGCTGGCGCTGATTCCGCTCGGCCTCGGCACCGCCCTGCTCCTGCCGGTCAGCGGCCGGCTCGTGGACCGCTTCGGCGGAGGCATCGTCAGCGTGTACGGCGGGCTCGCCGCCGTGGCCACCACCGTGCCGTTCGCGCTGCTCGACACGGACACGAACGCGTTCGTGGTGGAAGGCCTGCTGCTGCTGCGCGGCATGGCCCTCGCGGCCACCGTGACGCCGGCCGGCATCGCGGCCTATCAGGCGGTCGCCCCCGAGCAGCTCGCGGACGCCACGACGCAGGTCAACATCCTGCAACGGCTGGGCGGCGCGCTCGGCGGGACCGTGTTCGCGATGGTGCTCACCGCCCGGCTGCCCCACGGCGTGCGGGACGCTTTCCACGTCGCCTTCTGGTGGCTCACCGCCGCCTCTGTGCTCGGCCTCGCCGCGGCGGCCTGGCTCACCGCCGCGCAGCGCCGTGATCGGCGGGCGGAGGGACGCCGACCGCCTCGGAGGCGGCGCTCGCGTACAGGATCTCGCGCATCCCGGGAAGGCTCTCGCGGTCGGCCCGCCACACCAGGCGCAGGCTGAGGCCCGGCACGTCGAACGCGAGCCGGGCGAGGGCGCCGGCGGCGACCCGGTCGGCGACCGCGAACCACGGCAGCAGGGTGATCCCGAGGCCGCGCTCGGCCCACGCCCGCATGACCGGCACACCGCCGGCCCGCACCCGCTCCACCCGGTCGCCCAGCAGGCGCTCCCCCGCCAGCCACAGGGAGCAGGCGGGCACGTTGACCAGCAGCCGCTGGCCGTACAGGTCCTCCCCGCGCAGGCGGGATGCGGCGGCCAGCGGGTGCTCCGGCGCGGCGACCAGCGCGAGCGGCACGGGGTCGAGGTCGAGGAAGGCCAGCGGCGCGCCCGGCGCGCCGAAGCCGAGCCCGCCCAGGTCGTCCCCCGTGTCGAGGAGCAGCGCCGCGTCGAGGTCCGCGGCGGCGACCGCCTCCAGGAGGCGGTCGCGGACGCCGTCCGACCGCACCTCGACCACGAGGTCGGGACGGCGCTCGGCCAGCCGGGCGAGAACCGCGGGCACGTGCACGGCCGCGATCGTCTCCAGGGCGCCGAGCCGCAGCACCGGGCGGGCCCCGGCGACGTCGCGCCGAGCCTGGTCGGCCTGGTCGAGCAGGCGGCGCGCCCAGCCGCGCAGGCGCTCGCCCGCCTCGGTCGGGCGCATCCCCCGGGGACCCCGCTCGAACAGCACGACCCCGAGATCCCGTTCCAAGGACCTGATCTGCTCCGACACCGACGACGGCGCGAGATCCAGGACCACGGCGGCGTCGGTGACCGTCCGATGGGTCACGACCGCCTCGAAGGTGCGCAACTGCCGCAGTTCCACGCCAGACCGAAGCGGCCAGGAGAGTTCGGTTATTCCGAACGCGGCCTGCGGCCGGGCCGGTGGAGCCGCACGGCGGCCCGCTCCACAGTGAGGCCCAGGTTGTCCACCGTCCTGGAGATTCTCATGACGATCAGTGTCTCTCCCCCGCCGGCGCCCGCCCGGGCCCGCGCGCTGGCCGGGATCGCGCTCGGCTACTTCATGGTGCTGCTCGACACCACCGTGCTGTCGGTCGCCGAACCCGGCCTCGCCCGTTCCTTCGGCGGTGCCGGTGTCGCGGGGCTGCAGTGGGCCGTGACCGGCTACACCCTCGTGTTCGGCGCGTCGCTGCTGACCGCAGGGTCGGTGGCCGACCGGTACGGCGCGCACCGCGTGTTCCGGGTGGCCGTCGCCGCCTTCGGCCTGGGCAGCCTGCTGAGCGCGCTCGCGCCGTCGCTGTGGGTGCTCGTCGGGCTGCGGGCGCTGCTCGGCCTGGCCGCCGCGGGCTGTGTCCCGGCGTCGATGGCCATGATCGCCCGGTTGTACCCGGTGCCCGCCGAGCGGGCCAGGGCGGTGGCCGTCTGGGCGGCGACCAGCGGCGCGGCGCTGGTCGCCGGTCCGGTGGCCGGCGGGGCGCTCACCGACCTGGCGGGCTGGCGGGCGATCTTCCTGATCAACGTGCCGCTCGCCGCCGTCACGCTCACGCTCACACTCACGCCAGCCGTGCGCTGCCCGCGCGGCGACCGGCGTATCGACTGGGCCGCCCAGGCCCTGGCCTGCGCCGTGGTGGCGCTGCTGACCGACACACTGATCGCGCTCGGCGCCCGCTCCCTCGTCCACGCCGCCTGGTCGGCGGGCGCGACGGCGCTCGCGGTGTGCGCCTTCGCCGTACGGGAACGGCGCGGCCGGGCGCCGGTCCTGGAGCCCGCGGTGCTGAGCGTCCCCGGCATCCCCGCCGCGCTGCTGGCGGGCGCGGCGGTCAACTTCGCGATGAGCGGTGTGCTGTTCGTGCTGCCGCTGCTCTTCCAGCAGGCGCTCGGCCTCACGCCGGGCGGCATCGGGGCGGCGCTGCTGCCCATGACGCTGCCCTTCGCCGTCAATCCGCTGCTGACCGGCAGGATCGTCGCCAGGTCCGGGCCCCGGCCGCCGGTGCTGGCGGGGCTCGGCCTGCTCACGGCCGGCGGGGTCGCGTTCGGCGCGGCCGTCTGGGCCGGGGCCTCCTATCCGTTCCTGCTGGCCGGGCTGGTGGCCACCGGCTTCGGTGTGTCGTTCGCGCTGCCCGCGCTGGCCACCCTGGTCGTGACCGTGGCCCCCGAAGGCGCCGCCGGCGCGGCCGGTGGGCTGCTGAACGCGGCCCGGCAGTGCGGCGCGACGATCGGCGTCGCCGTGACCGGCGCGTTCATGACCCCCGGCGTGCCCGGGGGGCACACGGGCGCGGCGTACGCGCTGATCGTGCCCGCCGTGGTCTGCGCCGTGGCGGCCGCCGCCGTCGCCCGGACGGC
>NZ_JBFAOO010000150.1:0-17747 GCF_040675265.1 Microbispora sp. NPDC049633 | reverse complement strand
CTACGTGAGAACGCCGCGAGGCCGGCGGCGGGAGGCCGCGCCGCGACGAGGCCCGCCGCCGCGATCGTGACCGCTGCCAGGGCGAGACCGGCGCGCATCAGCGGGCCGCCGCCCGGCGGCCCCCGGAGTCGGCGCTTCGGGCGCGGATATCCTGCGACAGCGCGCATGAGCGGGCGCGCTGCCTGCACAGGCCGCCCTGCACGCTGCTCACCCCGCCCACTCCCGTCGAGAGCTGGTGGAGGAGGCCGCGCAGCCGGGTGCTGCCGATCGCCACCATGGTCCGGTTGGCCGAGCCGTTGCCCACGCGTACGGCAGAGCGGTTCCCGTTGCCGTCTCCGGCCACCGCCGCCTGCGCGTTCACCGGTGCGAGGGCCAGTACGGCGGCGAGCGCGGCCACGACCGGCGCGGGCCGTCGCGGCAGGCGGTCAGGGGATCGCGTGAGGGCGTGGATGATCGGCATCGACGTGCCTCTACCCCGCCGGCGGGCCCGCGTCCCGGCCCCGGCGGAAACCGGGCCGGATCCTTGCCCGCGACTTGACCGGCCGCCCCTCGCGCGAAGGGGCGGCCGGTCGCCGGTCATCGGCTGGTCACCTCGTACGTCCGCAGGTAGTCGAACGTGGCCGTGGCGCCCGCCGTGTTCATCGAGACCAGGCCGATCCGCACCGGCCCGGTGCGTGGGAGCGACCAGCTGCCGCCCCAGATCCAGTGGGTGCCGTCGGTGCTCGACGCCATCCGGACGTCGTGCTCGCCGTTCTCCTCGTCGTAGTGGTAGAGCAGCCGCAGCCAGGTGGTCCGCGCGGCCGGGCCGCCGAACATCGGCCCGTTGGCGACCGCGGTGGGCGGGGTGGTGCCCGGGCGCGGGCCCTCCTTGCCGAACTCGGTCTGGTGCAGCACCGCGCCGTTGCCCAGGTTGAGGGGCAGGACCGTGTGCGTCAGCTTGAGCCACCGGTCGTCGTTCTCGTACAGCAGCAGGCCGGCCTGCTGGTTGCCGCGCGTGCCGTCGAAGGTGAGCTTCGTCTCCACGGCGAAGTCACCCTGCGGCGCGTCGCGCAGCAGGATCGACGCGGTGTTGTTGCCCTGGAACAGCTCGGCGTTCTGGGTCGGCCAGACCAGGGAGCCGTTCGACAGGGTGGCCGACGGGTTGCGGACCCGCGCCCAGCCGGTGGGCGTGCCCGTGCCGTCGAACTCGTCGGAGTACGCCGTGAGCCGGCTGCCCAGGACGGGGTCGGGCACCCGCTCGGTCACCGGCGTGTACAGCGGAGCCGCGCCCACGTTGTCGGCGTCGGCGGCGCCGCGTGTGGTCACGCCGATGGCGCCGGAGGTGGGCGCGCCGTCGGGCAGCGTCGTGGCGACCGTCGCCAGCGGGTCCCCGAGCCGGTCGGCCGACACCGTCACGACCAGCGCGTTACCGCGCCGCTCGGCGGACACGTTGTGCCAGGAGCCGTAGTCGAACGAGGCCGGCAACGGGCTGGAGGCCGTCGTGGTCTTCCCGTTCGCCTTGGTCGTCACCACGAGCGCGCCCTGCTCGCGGTCGAGCCACGCGGTGATGTTCCTCGCGCCGTTCTCGCGGGTAACGACGAGCCCGGCGGCGGTGCCGCCCTCGCCCAGCCGCAGGTCGGCCTCCACCCGCACGTCGCCGTGGACGGCCTCGTCGCTGAGCTCGCTGGTCGAGCCCTTGCCGGTGAGGTAGCCGAGCGAGTCGGGGTCGGAGGCGGGCTTCCACGGCCCCTTCCACCCGTCCGTACCGGAGTTGAACGTGCTGCCCACACTCCACGTGGTGACCGGCGCCGGCTGCTCGCCCGTGGACGGCCCGGCCCCGGCCCGGACGACCGGCCAGCCGTCGATCCAGTCGAGCCGGTCGATCATCAGCGGTCTGCGGGCCAGGTTGCCGATCGTCGTGCCCCAGGTCGTCGTGACCGGCCCGAACTCGGGGGCCGACGACGGGATCGCGTGGTAGACGAGCCAGTCCTGGCCGCTGAGGTCGGTCTGGATGGCGTTGTGGCCCGGGCCCACCCAGCCGTTGCCGTTGGCCGCGAGGACGATGCCGTCCTTGCTGGTCGGCTCCATGAGGTCGACGCCGGTCGGGGTGGTGAACGGCCCGAACGGGTTGTCGGAGCGGCCGACCTTGACGGTGTAGCCGCTGAACGCGCCGTCGCAGCATCCGGCGTCGGAGTAGAAGAGGTAGTACCAGTCGTCGCGGCGGACGACGAAGGCGCCCTCCATGCGGCGCCCGCGGGCGATCTGCCTGACCTCGCCGGTGACCTCGGTCGCGTCGGCGTTCATCGTCGCGACGCAGATCGTGTCGTAGCTGCCCCAGTAGAGGTAGTTGTCGCCGGTCACGTCGGTGTAGACGGCCTGGTCGATGTTGTTGGTCGGGCAGCCGCTGCCGCCCGCCGGGACGATCCGGCCGCGGTCGGTCCACGGCCCGGTCGGGTGCGGGCTGGTCGCGAGCCCTACACCGCTCGTGGAGAGCGAGTACGTCAGGTGGTAGGTCCCGTCGACGTACCGGATGTCCGGCGCCCAGGGACGGGCGCCGTTCGGCCACCACGAGGGGTGGTTCTCCCCGGTGTAGACGTCCCCGGCGTACGTCCAGTGGACCATGTCGGCCGACTTGAGCGTCGGCAGGATGTGCTCGTTCTTCCCGTCGATCGGGTTCGTGGTGCCGTACGCGTACCAGAGGCCGTCCTTGCCCCGGATCATCGCGGGGTCGGGGAAGGTCTGCACGGCGTCGCCGCTGACCGGGTTGGAGTAGGTGGCGGGGGTGGAGGAGGTGGGGCCGGTCGCCGGCACTGCTGCCGCGTGTGCGGGCGGCGACGTGACCACGGTGGACGCGAGGAGTAAGGCTCCGATCACCAGTTGTCTCACGGCGAGCACCGTAGACAGGCCGAATTCTTCCGTCGAGACGCCGTCGAAATCATGCGTCCCAACTGTCACAGGAGGCGCCGGCGGATGCGGCAGGATGCCTGAGAGCTTGTCGGGGGGTGTCCATGCTGGTCAGAGGTTTCATCAGGATCCCGGACGAATCTACCGATTCTTTTTGCCGGATGGTTGACGTAAAAAACAGACGAACCTTAGGTTGCCAGCGTGTCAACGACCCCCAACGGCGTGCACGCACTCGTGCGCCGCTCCCATGAGGAGCGGGTGCTGCGCGTGCTCCGCCAGAACGGCGCGCAGAGCCGTAACGAGATCGCGGCCCGGGTCGGTCTGTCACGCACCACGGTCAGCGAGATCACCAGTGATCTGCTCGGCCGGGGCGCCATCCGCGTCGTCGACACCGATGCTGTGGAGCGCGTGGGCAGCGGCCGGCCGGCCGAGCGGCTCGCGCTGGACCCGGCCTCCGGGCAGTACATGGGCGTCGACTTCGGTCATCGCCGGGTGAACGTCCTGGTGGCCGACGCCGCGCACGAGATCATCGCGTCCGGGACCGCGCGTTACGAGGAGTCGGCGCAGTGGCCCGAGCGCCTCGACGCCGGGCTCGCCCTGATCGACCGGCTGAGCGCGGAGACCGGCGTCCACTACGGCGCGCTGCAGGCGATCGGCATCGGCGTGCCGGGGTGGGGCGACCGATCCCGGGCCGACGGCGTCGCGGAGGTGTTCGCCCAGCGCTTCCACGCCGCGGTGACCGTCGACAACAACGTGCGCTTCGCCGGGCTGGCCGAGGCGCTGCACGCCCAGTCCGACTCCGTACGCGATCTCATCTACCTGCGCCTGTCCGACGGGGTCGGCGGCGGGCTGGTGGTGGGCGGCCAGCTGGTGCGCGGCTCGCGGGGCTTCGCGGGCGAGCTCGGCCACGTGACCGCCGTGGTCGGCGGCGCGCAGTGCCGCTGCGGCAAGCGCGGCTGCGTGGAGACCGTCGCGTCGGCGCCGGCGATCCTCGCGCGGTGCCGGGAGCTCGGCGTGCCCGTGGACACGCTGGACGACCTTAAGGCCGCGGTGGACATCGCCCACCCGGTCGTCGACCAGGTGCTCCGCGAGGCCGGCACGGCGGTCGGCCGGGTGCTCGGCACGGCGGTCATGACCCTCAACCCGGACGAGATCGTGCTCGGCGGCGAGATCATCCAGATCGCTCCGGCCCTGCTGCGGCAGGTCGTGGACACGGTCACCTACGAGCTGTCGTGGTGGACCGACGCGGCGCCCGTGATCCGCCCCGCCCTGCTGTCGGACGACGGCGGCGCGCGCGGGGCCATCGCGGCCCTGTTCCACGAGTCCCCCCTGCTCGCCGGATACGAAGCGAACGTCACGACGGACGGAGGCCGATAGTGGCCGTGACCACCGCGGGCGCCACGAGGGACGGCAACGCCCCCGCCCGGCCGCGCAAGAACAGGACCTTCCTGGTCCTCAACATCATCTCGATCGTGGCCGGGATCGCGATCTGGTGGGGGCTGTCCCTGGCGGGACTCCAGTTCCCCACTCCGGGCGAGGTCGTCTCGGCCGCCTGGAAGATGATCGGGGACGGCACGCTCGCCACCGACGTGGGCGCCTCGCTCGGGCGCGTGCTGGCCGGGTTCGCCCTCGGCTCGATCGCGGCGGTGATCGTCGGGTTCGTCATGGGGTGGTACACCGTGGCCCGCGGCCTGTTCGAGCCGTGGATCCAGTTCTTCCGCACGATCCCGCCGCTGGCGATGCTGCCCCTGGTGCTCGTCCTGATGGGCATCGGGGAGAGTCCGAAGATCTTCGTCATCTTCCTGGCGGCGTTCCTGTCCTGCGTCATCTCGACCTACCAGGGCGTGGTGAACGTGGACAGGACGCTGATCAACGCCGCGCGGGTGCTCGGCGCGGGCGACGGGACCATCTTCGGCCGCGTCGTGGTTCCGGCCTCCACGCCGTTCATCCTCGTGGGCATGCGGGTCGGGCTCGGCTCGGCCTGGGGCACGCTGGTGGCCGCGGAGCTCCTGGCCGCGCAGGCCGGGCTCGGTCACCGCATGCAGAGCGCGCAGCTCTACTACGACCTTCCGACGATCTTCGTCGGCATCATCGCGATCGGGGTCCTCGGCCTGATCATGGACCGGCTGCTCATGATCGCCGGCAACAAGCTGACGGCCTGGCAGGAGAACCGATGAGCACTCCCAAGATCTCCGTACGCGACGTCGAGAAGGTCTTCCCCGTCGGCAAGGAGCCGTTCGTCGCGCTCGGCGGCGTCTCGCTGGACATCGCCGACAACGAGTTCGTGACCGTCGTCGGCCCCTCCGGCTGCGGCAAGAGCACGCTGCTCAACATCCTCGCCGGGCTGGAGCAGCCCACCGGCGGCACCGCGCTGGTGGACGGCAGGCCGGTCACCGGCCCCGGCCCCGAGCGCGGCGTCATCTTCCAGCAGTACGCGTTGTTCCCGTGGCTGACCGTCCGGGAGAACGTCGAGTTCGGCATGCGCACCGCGAAGGTCCCCAAGCAGGAGCGGCGGGAGCGCGCCGAGCACTTCATCCGCCTGGTCGGGCTGGAGCAGTTCGCCGACGCGCTGCCCAAGACGCTGTCGGGCGGCATGAAGCAGCGCTGCGCGATCGCCCGGGCGTACGCGGTGAACCCGTCGATCCTGCTCATGGACGAGCCCTTCGGCGCCCTGGACGCGCTGACCCGGGTGCGTCTGCAGGAGCAGCTCCTGGAGACCTGGAGCAAGGAGCGGCGGACGGTCATGTTCATCACCCATGACGTCGACGAGGCGGTGTTCCTCGCCAACCGGGTGGTCGTCATGGCCGCCCGGCCGGGCCGGATCGCCGAGGTCATCGAGGTCGACCTCCCCTATCCGCGGGACGAGGACATGCGGCTGAGCCCCGAGTTCGGGGCGCTGCGCAACCGCGTCTGGCATGCGGTGTACCACCAGCGGCAGATCAAGGAGCCCGCGCAATGAAGAAGACATTCCTGGCCGCCGCGGCGGTCGTCGTGGCGCTGTCGGCGGCCGCCTGCGGGTCGGACGACTCCGGCGGCTCGAGCGCCTCGGGCGGCGGCACGACGCACGTGGACTTCGGCTACATCGCCGACTTCAACGGCGCGAGCCTGCTCGCCGTCGCCGACAAGCAGGGCCTGTGGAAGAAGCACGGCCTCGACGCCAAGGTCAGCGTGTTCACCAACGGCCCGCTGCAGATCCAGGCGCTGGGCACCGGCGACCTCGACTTCGGCTACATCGGCCCCGGCGCCATGTGGCTGCCCGCCTCCGGCAAGGCCAAGGTCATCGCGCTGAACACGCTCGGCAACGCCGACCGCGTCATCGCCCAGGCCGGCATCACGTCCCTGGCGGGCCTGAAGGGCAAGACGATCGGCGTGCCCGAGGGCACCTCCGGCGACATGATCCTCACGCTCGCGCTGAAGAAGGCCGGGCTGACCAAGGACGACGTGAAGATCGTCCCGATGGACGCGTCCACGATCGTGTCGGCGTTCACCTCCAAGCAGATCGACGCGGCCGGCTTCTGGTACCCGGCCATCTCGACGATCAAGAAGACCGTCCCCGACCTGGTCGAGCTGGCCAAGAACGAGGACTTCGCCGACACGGTGTCGTTCCCGACCGCGTTCGTCGGCGGCAACGACGTCGTCGCGGGCGAGAAGGACAAGACCGAGAAGGTCATCGGGGTGCTGCGCGACGCCATCCAGTACCGCAGCGAGCACCTCGACGAGACCGTGGCCGCGACCGCCGAGATGCTGAAGCTCCCGGCCGACCAGGTCAAGGCCGACGCCGCCAACTCCAAGGTGCTGTCGCTCGCCGACCTGGACGGCTACAGCAAGGACGGCACCATCGAGAAGTGGCTGAGCGGGATGGGCGACTACTTCGTCGGCGCGGGCAAGCTGCCCTCGGCCGTCGACCCGAAGACGTACTACACCGGCGACCTGTTCACGGGCGCGGCCAAGTGAACATTCTGTTCCTGATGACCGACCAGCACCGGGCCGACACCCTGGGCGCGTACGGCAACCGCCTCGCGGCCACCCCGGTGCTGGACGAGCTGGCCCGGACCGGGACCAGGTTCGACCGCTGGTACACCCCCACCGCGATCTGCACGCCGGCCCGGGCGAGCCTGCTCACCGGGCAGGCGCCGTTCCGGCACAAGCTGCTCGCCAACCACGAGAGGAACGTCGGCTACATCGAGGACCTGCCGGACGGCCAGTGGTCGTTCTCGGAGGCCCTGCGCGGCGCGGGATACAACTGCGGGCTCATCGGCAAGTGGCACGTCGGCCACCACCGGCGGGCGGCCGACTTCGGGTTCGACGGGCCGGACCTGCCGGGGTGGCACAACCCCGTGGACCACCCCGACTACCTGGACTATCTCAAGGCCAACGACCTGCCGCCGTACGAGATCCACGACCGCATCCGCGGGACGTTGCCGAACGGCGGGCCGGGCAACCTGCTCGCCGCGCGGCTGCGCCAGCCGGTCGAGGCGACGTTCGAGCACTACCTCGCCACCCGGGCGATCGAGATGCTGGAGCGGTACGCCGCCGACCCGAAGCCGTTCTTCCTGCAGCTCAACTTCTTCGGCCCGCACCTGCCGTACATCGTGCCGGACGAGTACTTCGACATGTTCGACCCCGAGCTGGTCGAGCTGCCCAAGTCGATCGCCGAGACCTTCGCCGGCAAGCCGCCGGTGCAGGCCAACTACAGCGCGCACTGGACGTTCGACACCATGCCGCTGGAGGTGACGCGCAAGCTCATCGCGGTCTACTGGGGCTACGTCGCGCTCATCGACATGGAGATCGGCCGGGTCATGGACGCCATGCGGCGCCTCGGCCTGAACGACGACACGGCGGTGTTCTTCACCTGCGACCACGGCGAGTTCACCGGCGCCCACCGGCTGCACGACAAGGGCCCGGCGATGTACGAGGACATCTACCGCACGCCCGGCCTGCTGCGGATCCCCGGCCAGGAGCCCGGGGTCGTCCGCACCGAGTTCGTCAGCCTGCTGGACTGCACGGCGACGATCCTGGACCTGGCCGGGATCGAGTCCGCCCCGGCGGTCGACTCGCGCAGCCTGGTGCCGCTCGCCTCCACCCATGAGGTGCCGTGGGAGCAGGACATCGTCTGCGAGTTCCACGGGCACCACTTCCCGTACCCGCAGCGGATGATCCGGACCGACCGCTACAAGCTGGTCGTCAATCCCGACTCGACCAATGAGCTGTACGACCTGTTCACCGACCCGGACGAGCTGCTCAACGTCTACAACCATCCCGAGATGGCGGAGGTGCGCGGGCGGCTCATGCGGCGGCTCTACCAGGTGCTGCGCGACCGGGGCGACAACTTCTACCACTGGATGACCTCGATGTACGACGTCGGCGAGGTGTCGTACGACCCCACCCTGAGCGGGCTGGACGAGGCGACCTACCGATGAGCCGGCGGCCGAACATCGTCATGATCCTGACCGACGACCACGCGTCGCACGCGGTCGGCGCGTACGGCTCGGTCGTCAACCGGACGCCGCGGATCGACGAGATCGCGGACCTCGGCGTCCGGTTCGACAACTGCTTCGCGACGAACGCGCTGTGCTCCCCGAGCCGGGCCAGCATCCTGACCGGCACGTATTCGCATGTCAACGGCGTGTCGACGCTGGTCACGCCGATCGACGCGTCCCAGCCGACGTTCGTGAGCCAGCTGAAGGCCGCCGGGTATCGCACCGCGATCGTCGGCAAGTGGCACATGGGGGACGGCCCTGGGCACAACCCCCAGGGGTTCGACTACTGGGACGTGCTGATCGAGCAGGGGGAGTACTTCGACCCCTCGTTCCTGTCGGAGGAGGGCCTGCGGACCGTCCCCGGCTACGCCACCGATCTCATCACGGACATGGCGCTGAGCTGGGCGGACTCGCTCGACGGCGACGATCCGTACTGCCTGCTGATCTACCACAAGGCGCCGCACCGCCCGTGGGAGCCCGACGACAGGCACGCGGGGATGTACACCGACCCCATCCCTGTCCCGTCCACGTTCGGCGACGACTACGCGACGCGCTCGTCGTCGGCCCGGCGGGCGGCCATGCGGATCGCCGAGCACCTGAACGCCGAGGACCTCAAGCAGGACCCGCCCGAGGGGCTGTCGTACGAGGAACTGGCGCTGTGGAAGTACCAGCGCTACATGGAGGACTACCTGGCCGTCGTCGCGTCGGTCGACGACAACGTCGGCCGGGTGGTCGACTGGCTGCGCGAGCGCGGCGACTTCGACGACACGCTGCTGATGTACTGCTCCGACCAGGGCTTCTTCCTCGGCGACCACGGGTGGTTCGACAAGCGGTTCATGTACGAGGAGTCGCTGCGGATGCCGCTCGTGCTGAGCTATCCGCGGCGCATCCCGGCCGGCCAGGCGCACACCGGGATCGTCACCAACGTCGACTTCGCGCAGACCGTGCTGGACGCGGCCGGGGTGGCGCACCACCCCCGGATGCAGGGCCGCAGCTTCCTCGCCGACCTGACCGGCGAGCCCGGCCCGCCGCCGGCGGAGGGCATGTACTACCGCTACTGGGAGCACGACGACGTCTTCCACAAGGCGCCGGCCCACTACGGCTACCGGACCGATCGCTACAAGATCATTTACTTCTACAACGACGGCATGGGCATCCCCGGCACGGGCGCGTTCACCTATCCCGGCGAATGGGAGCTGTACGACCTGAAGACGGACCCGGAGGAGCTGCGCAACGTCTACGACGACCCGGCCTACCGCGAGATCCGCGAGGAGATGAAGGTCCGCATGTGGCACGCCCAGGCGGCGGTCGGCGACGAGCCGCATCCCGGCCAGCCGGTGCCGAAGGGAGTCTGATCATGTCGGGGAGCTGCTGCACGCCCGCCACGCCGGGACAGCCGCTGGAGCCCGTCCGCTTCACGGCGCACGGGCTCCACGGGATCGAGCAGGTGCGCCTGCCCGGCGGCGAGTTCCGCATGGGGGACGCGACCGGCGACGGCAACCCCGGCGACGGCGAGGGGCCCGTGCACGCGGTCACCGTGGCGCCGTTCTCGATCGACGCCACGACCGTGACGGTCGCGGACTTCGCGGCCTTCGCGGAGGCGACGGGCTACCGCACGGAGGCGGAGGAGTACGGCTTCTCCGCCGTCTTCCACCTGGCGATGCGCGCCCAGCCGGACGACGTGATGGGCCCCGCGCCCGGCACGCCCTGGTGGGCAGGCGTGCGCGGCGCCGACTGGCGGCACCCCGCCGGCCGGCTGTCGCAGGCCGAGCCCGACCACCCGGTGGTCCACGTGAGCTGGAACGACGCGATGGCGTACTGCTCCTGGGCGGGCAGACGGCTGCCGACCGAGGCCGAGTGGGAGTACGCCTCCCGGGGCGGCCTCGACGGCGCCCGCTACCCGTGGGGAGACGACCTGCACGGTGACATTTCCGGCGACGAGTGGCGGGTCAACATCTGGCAGGGCGTGTTCCCCACGGAGAACACCCTGGACGACGGTCATCTGACGACCGCCCCGGTGCGGACGTACGAGCCCAACGCGTACGGGCTGTGGCAGACGGTCGGCAACGTCTGGGAGTGGTGCGCGGACTGGTACGCCCCCGACTACTACGTCTACTCGCCCTCGCAAGACCCGCGCGGCCCGTCGCGCGGCGCCACGCGGGTGCTGCGCGGCGGCTCGTTCCTGTGCCACGACTCCTACTGCAACCGCTACCGCAACTCGGCGCGCTCGTCGAACACCCCCGACTCCTCCATGGCCAACGCCGGCTTCCGCACCGTGGCCCTATAGGCCCGCGTGATAGGCCCGTGTGATAGGCCCGTGTGATAGGCCCGCGTGCGTCACGCTGCGCCGAACCGGGTGGCGCCGTGCAGCCAGGACACCTTGTCGTACAGGTCGTCCACCGAGAGGGAGGACAGCATCGCGTTCCTGGCCCGCGCCTGCGCGCCGGCGGGGTGGTAGAGCCGCGTGCCCATCTCACGGGAGACGAACTGCGTCTTCGCCGTACGCTGGCGCCGCTCCGCGTTGTACTTCTCCAGCCGTTGCGGGAAGTCGTCGCCGGGGCAGTCGAGCAGATCGCCGAGGAGCACCGCGTCCTCCAGCGCCATGCACGCCCCCTGCGCGGCGTATTGCAGCATCGGATGGGCCGCGTCCCCCAGCAGGGCGACCCTGCCGTCGACCCAGCGGTCCACGGGGTCGCGATCGCACAGGACCCACGACTTCCAGTCCGAGCCCAGCTCGAGAAGCCGCCTCGCGGTGGGGGCCAGGCCGGAGAATTCCGTCCGCACCCGTTCGGTCTCGACCGGGACGCCGGCGACGGCCTCCGCGGCGCCGTCGTCCCTGGTGGCGGCGAGGTTGAGGTACCTCCCGCTGCCGATCGGATAGTGGACGAAGTGCCACTTCGGCCCGGCCCACAGCGTCACCGCGTGCCAGCGCAGATTCTCGGGGACCCGCTCCATCGGGACGACCGACCGGTAGATGGTGTGCCCCGACACCCGGGGCTCCCCGTCGCCGACGAGCCTGCCCCGCACTGTCGACCTGATGCCGTCCGCGCCGATCAGCGCGTCGCCGCGCAGCCGCTCCCCGCTGTCCAGGATCGCGGTCACCGAGGCGGCGTCCTGCTCGTACGACCGCACCGAGCTGCCGGGACGCAGTTCGACGCGGTCGTGCGCGCGGCAGGCGTCGACCAGCGGCTGGTACAGGTCGGCCCGGTGGACCACCGCGTACGGGTTGCCGAAGCGGCGGCGGTAGGCCTCGCCCAACGGCATGGCGGCGACCCGCTCGCCGGTCGTCCCGTCCATGAAGCGGAGCTCGTCGACGTACACCGCGAGAGCGCGCACCGCCTCGCCGACACCCAGGCGGTCGAGAGCGTGAAACGCGTTCGGCGCGAGCTGGATGCCTGCTCCCAGTTCCGTGAAGGTGTCCCGGCGTTCGAGGACCGTGACGTGGTGTCCCCGGCGGGCGATGCTCACGGCGGCGGCGAGGCCGCCGATGCCGCCGCCTGTGACAAGTACCGTTGCCATGACGTTCCCCTCTCCCACACGACGCTGGTGGCCCTGTCGGTACGGCCCTTCCGCGGGCCGAGGTCAGGAGGTGACGCCGCCGTCGGCCACGAGGTCCTGGCCGACGACGAAGCCGGACTCGTCCGAAGCCAGCCACAGCACGGCCGCGACGACCTCGTCCTTCTTCCCGACCCTGCCGAGCGGCACGGTGGTGGCCAGCCGCGCGGCGCGGTCCGCCTCGGTCTCCCCCGGCCGCAGCGACATCGAGGTGTCGGTGGCGCCGGGGCTGACGGCGTTGATCCGCACGCCGTCCTTGATGTGGTCCAGCGCGGCGACCCGGGTCAGCGTGCTCACCGCGGCCTTCGTGGCGGCGTACGCGGCCATGCCGGGCCGGCGTCCGTGGTAGCCGATGTTGGAGGCCGTGTTGACGATGACGCCGCCACCGTGCTCGCGCATGTAACGGATCTCGTACTGCAGCGACAGCATGATCCCGGTCAGGTTGACCGCGACGGCCTGGTCCCACACGTCGAGGCCGATGTCCGCGACGGGCGCGGGCCTGGGGAAGACCCCCGCGTTGTTGTGCGCGACGTGCAGGCCGCCGTGCCGCTCGACGGCCGTCTCGACCATCTGGGCGACGTCCTCGGGCTGGGAGACGTCGGCGGTCACGGCGCTGGCCTTGCCGCCCTCGTCGGCGATGAGGCGCACCGTCTCGTCGAGCGCCTCCTGCCGGCGTCCCGCGACCACCACGACGGCGCCCTCGCGGGCGAAGGCCATGGCGCTGGCCCGGCCGATGCCGGATCCGGCCCCGGTCACCAGGGCGACCTTGCCGGCGAATCGTGCGGTCATCTCTCGAACTCCTTGATCTTTTCGTGCTGTTGCGGATGATGCTCCTGCGTTTCCCGGGCTGTCCTCCCGGGACCTCCTCCGGAGGTGTCCTGCGGGGACGTCCTCACGACGGCCGGCCGGGGCGGAGCAGCAGCGCGGCGACCGGCGCCGCGACCGCGAACAGGGCCGCCGCGACGGCCAGCCCGAACCCGAACCCGCCGGCCAGGGCCGCCGCCTGCCCGGCTCCCTCGGCCGTGAGGGCGGACGTGCGCGCGGACGCCAGCGTGACCAGCACGGCGAGGCCCAGCGTGGGCCCGGCCTCCAGCGCGGTGTTCACCACCGCCCCGGCCAGTCCGGCCTGACGCGCGGGCACGCCGGCGGTCGCCGAGACGGTCGCGCCGGCGAAGACGCAGGCGACCCCGGCGGGGAACAGCAGCAGCCCGGCGGACACGACGCCCAGGTATCCGGTGTCCTCTCCCATCCGGCCGAGCAGCGCGAGGCCGGCCGCCGCGACGAGCAGGCCGCCCGCCGTCACCGCCCGGGACCCAAAGCGCTGCACCAGCCTGCCCGCCGACAGGCCCGTGGCGACCAGCACGACGCCGAACGGGAGGAACGCCAGCGAGGCGCCGATCGCGGACATGCCGCTCACCTGCTGGAAGTACAGCGAGAGCATGAAGAAGATGGTGGTGATCCCCGCGGCCCCGAGGAACACCGCCACCAGCGCCACCGCCGTGCGCGGCGAGGACACGAACGACAGCGGCAGGAGCGGCTGCGCCGTACGG
Organism: Microbispora sp. NPDC049633; assembly: GCF_040675265.1. Classification (NCBI taxonomy): domain Bacteria; kingdom Bacillati; phylum Actinomycetota; class Actinomycetes; order Streptosporangiales; family Streptosporangiaceae; genus Microbispora; species Microbispora sp. NPDC049633. The sequence continues at coordinate 4,279 of NZ_JBFAOO010000150.1, read as the reverse complement.
GACTCGGTCCGGACGAACAGCACCAGGAGGAGCACCCCGGCGGCCAGGCAGGCCGACGTGACCGGGGACGTCCACCCCTGCTGCGGGGCCTCGACGAGCCCGTAGCCGAGCACGGAGATCCCCGCCGTCGCGAGGACCGCGCCGAGGACGTCCAGGCGGGACCTCTCCGGCGCGGGTCCCGGAGGGACCACGCGGGGCGCCGCGACGACGGCCGTGATCGCCACCACGACCGGCGCCGCGAACGCCCAGCGCCAGGAGTCCCAGGACGCCACCACTCCGGACAGAAGGATGCCGGTGGTGCCGCCGAACCCCGCCAGGCCGCCCCACAGGGCGAGGGCCCGCGAATACCGGACGGGGTCGGGGAAGACGGAGCCGACCAGCGCCATCGCCGCGGGCACGGCGAGGGCGGCGCCGGCCCCCTGGACGAACCGCGCGGCGAGGAGCATCCACATCCCCGTCGCGAGCCCCGCGGCCGCCGACCCGGCGCCGAAGACCGCGGTGCCGGTGACGAAGGCGCGACGCCGGCCGTACATGTCCGACAGGCGTCCGCCGAGGAGCAGCAGCCCGCTGAAGGACATGCCGTACGCGGCGGTCACGAGCGCGAGCTCCCCGCGGCTCAGCCCGAACTCGCGCTGGAGCTGGGGGAGCGCGACGGACAGCACGCTCATCGCCAGGATCAGGGTGAACTGGACGGAGGCGAGGATGGTGAACGCCGCGGCGGGGCGGGAGGGCGGCGTGTCCCGCGCCGCGACCTCGGTGACGGCCGTCTCGGGCGTGACGTCCGGCTGCACGGGTCGATTCCCCTTTCTGATCCCCTCGGTGAGGGGCGTTTACGGGAGCCTGATCGACTGCGAGTGACGGAATACGTTCAGCGGGTCGTACGCGGCCTTGACCTGCTGGAGGCGAGGGTAGTTGTCCTTGTAGTAGAGCGTGTGCCACGGCACGCCGGACCTGTTCTGCCCGGGATCGGTGATGTCGACGTCCGGGTAGTTGATGTAGCAGCCGTCGGTCGCCTCGTTCGGCACCGGATAGCCGCCGGTGGCCGCGAAGACCTCGCCGTACACGTCGCGGGTCCAGCCGATGTTCTCCGCGTCCTTGCCCGGGTCCGACCAGAAGCTCTGGAACAGGCCCTTGAAGATGGAGTTCCGCTGCGCGGCCGCGGTGTCCCCCGCACCGACGGTGTTGATCTTCCCGCCGTAGGAGAGCAGCACGACCATCGAGGACGGGTTCTGGTGGTCGGTGCGGGTGAGGTGGCGGTACATCGCGCCGATCTGCGTGTCGGTGAAGTTCTTACGCAGGTAGGCGGACTTGTGCGCGCCCCGCAACGTGGGGTTGGTCAGCGTGGGGTTGCTGGTCCCGAGGAACCGCACCGAGGTGAGCCACGGCAGCCGCGTGGGGGTGAAGAAGTCGGGCATGGGCCCGTGCTCCCCGACCGGGCCGGTCACCGGCCGCGCCTCGATGCCCACGGCCGAGATGATCTCGTGGAGGTAGTCGTCCAGCAGCTTCGCCGCGTTCGGCACCGTGGCGTCGATCTGGGTGAGCAGGCCGACGCTGCCGTTCGCCCGGTGGTTCATCATCAGGAAGCTGCACAGGGCGGCGTACGGCGACCCGGCTCCGCCGTTGCGCTCGTGCCAGCCGCCGAACGCCTTGACGAGGCCGGTGAACCCCTGCGGGTCGAGCTCGCTCCACGGCAGGGAGATCGCGCTCACCAGGACCTCCTTCGGCGGCCGGATCAGCAGGCCCGAGGGGTCGCCGCCGGTGGCGCCGGGGGAGCGGAACCAGTACCGGGTGATCACGCCGAAGTTGCCGCCCCCGCCGCCGGTGTGGGCCCACCACAGGTCACGGTTCGGGTCGCCGGGCTCACGGGTGGCGACCACGCTCCTGGCTCTGCCGTTGCGGTCGACCACCACGACCTCGACGGCGTAGAGGTGGTCGACGGTCAGGCCGTGCCGGCGAGAGAGCATGCCGTATCCGCCGCCGCTGATGTGGCCGCCGACCCCCACCGAGTAGCACATGCCGCCGGGGATGGTCACGCCCCAGCCCTTGTACAGGGTCTCGTACGTCTCGAGGAGGACGGCGCCCGCCTCCACCGCGAAGGCCCTGCGGCTCTCGTCGTAGTACACGGCGTTCATCGCGCTCATGTCGATGACGACCTGGACGTCGGGGTTGAAGACGAAGTCCGCGTAGCAGTGGCCGCCGCCGCGCACGGAGACGCGCTTGCCCCGGCTCACCGCCTCCTGGACGGCGCGCACGACCTGCTCGGTCGTGCCGACGATGCGCACCGACTCGGGACGCCCCACCCACCGGGCGTTGTTGCCGACGACGAGGTCGCCGTACCGGGGGTCCCCGGGCAGGACGGTCACGGGCCCGAAGGCGCCGTCGCGGCCGGCCGAACCGGCCGCGATGGCGCGGGCCGGGGCCGCCGTGTCCAGAGCGGCGGCGCCGGCCAGCGCCGCGGCGCCGGCGAGAACACTTCGTCTATTGATCGCGCTCATGCGTCTTCCCTCAAGGTTCGGGGGTGTGGAAAGGGAATTCGTTACGCGGTCACTCGCACCAGATGAGACCGAGCCCGAGGCTTTCCGACATCTCCCGCGTCCGGGCCACGGACCAGCGGTCGCCGACGAGCGCCCTGTCGTCGACGGGGTATCCGGCGTTCATGAAGAAGCGCTCGAATCCACCGGGGAGAGTGATCACAAAGAACTGCGCGCTGTCGCTTTCCACCTGGTACGAATGCGGAATTCCGCGTGGCAGGAAGAGCACGCCACTTCCGTCGACGACCTCGCTGCGGTCACCGGCGGAGACCGTCAGGGTCCCGCCGGTGATCACGAACAGCTCGTCTTCGAGGGTGTGGATGTGGCGAGGCGCGCGTTCTCCCCGGACCGCCCTGAAGTGGGTCACTCCGACGGCGCCGCGGGTGTCCTCCGCGGTCAGCTTGGTGGTCACCAAGGACCCCCGGCCCCACAGGCGTGCGTGGCCGTCGTGCTCCCGGAGGATCGCCGGCAGCGGCCCGGCTTCGGCGCCGGGGAGAGCGGGGGCCTGGCCGTGCGGTCGAATCGTCACGCTCCACTCCATTCCGGTTCGACTGCGCGCGTTTCTGCCACCAGGACCCTCGCATGAGGGAACGAACAGCGGCAATGCGCGCGTCACTACTTCGTCATGTCGGCAGAATCGGATATACGGGGATTGAAAGGAATTAATTTCCTTATCGGTGATACTTCTCGTAAATCACCCCGCGACCCGCGAGGGCCGCGATGTCGTACAGGCCTTCCACGGTCGCCTCGACCGTGAAACTCGAACGCTGCGTGGGCGGGTAACCGATCAGCTCGGCGGCACGGGCCGGCAGGGGCGCCGCCGCGGCCTCCGCCGACTCCCACACCAGCACCGCGCCCCAGCGTCCGGTCTCCTCGTCGGAGACCCACAACTTGAGACGCAGCCCCGGCATGGCCGAGAACGTCTTCGTCGCCTCGTCCCGCAGGTACGCCCGCAGCGACTCGACGGTCTGCGTGGAGTCCTTCAGGTCCCACCACACCACCACCACGTGCACGGCGTCACCCCTTCAGGCCGTCGCCGAGCAGCGAGGCGAGCATGTCACTCAGGATGCGCGGGCCGTGCTCGGTGAGCACCGACTCCGCGTGGAACTGCAGGGACCGGAACCGCGGCCCGCGCAGGGCGTGGACCTCGCCGCTCGCCGCGTCCCGGCACACCTCGATCACCCCACGCGCATACGGGTGCTCCAGCTTGTCGTCCTCGCAGTACGCCGCGTAGGTGTTGTAGAAGCCCACCCGCATCCGGCGGCCGAACAGGTCGATCTCCTTCTGCACCCCCTGGTTCGGCTTCTCCCTGCGGGCCAGCCGCAGGCCGAGCAGCATGCTGAGCACCTGGTGGCTCAGGCAGACCGCGAGGAAGGGCCGTTCCTCGTCGAGCAGCCGCCGTACGGCGCCGCGCAGATGAGAGATCTTCGGGTGGCCGAGGTCACGCGGATCGCCGGGCCCGGGGCCCATCACCACCAGGTCGTGCCCGTCGAAGTCGTACGGCTCGTCGAAACGGCGCACCGTCACCGACAGCCCGAGGGCCCGCAGCTGCTGCTCGATCATGGCGGTGAAGGTGTCCTCGGCGTCCACGATCAGGACGTCGCGCCCCTCCAGCTCCGCCACCCGGTAGTCGCGGCCGCCGTCCCGGCCGAGCCAGAAGCCGGCGATCGTCTCGTTGCGCCGTTCCAGCGCCTCGCGGACCCGTGGGTCGCCGCGCAGGCCGCCGGCCGCCCGCGACTCCAGCGCGG
>NZ_JBFAOO010000149.1:0-17928 GCF_040675265.1 Microbispora sp. NPDC049633 | reverse complement strand
GTGAGGCGGCCGACGAGCTCGGCGAACTCCACGAACGAGTTCGGCCAGCCGTGCGTGAGGACGAGCGGCAGGGCGCCGGGCTCGGCGGTGCCGCCGCGGGAGACGTCGAACCGATCGACGAGCACAGCTGCCGCCTGCGCGGACCGGCCGACACTCTGGAGTGGCTCGCGTCGCGCCTGCTCCTGCTCGGCTGCGAGTTCGAGGTGCACGAGCCGCCGGAGCTGCGGGCGTATCTGCGCGTCCTGGGCGCCCGTGCCGCTCGCGCCGCCCGGACCCCGGAGGCATAACCTATTGACTTGGTAGGAAATGTAGGCAACCCTGGTGACGAATCTTCCTTCGTCGTCTGAGAGGTGTCTCATGTCCGTCGCCGAACTCGAGGGCGAGTTCGGGGGTGCGGTCCGGGCTCATCCCCGGCCGCGCCCCCGCTCCGCCACGGCCAGCGGCCCGCGGAGGGGGTGGCACAGGTGGGTCAGCCCTCTCGTCGTCGTACTGCTGTGGCAGGCCGCCAGCGCGTCCGGGCTGCTGCCCGCCCGGCTGCTCGCCGCCCCGTCGCAGATCGCCGCGACCGCGCTCGACCTCGTGCGCACCGGGACGCTGCCCATGGCGATCGCGGTCTCCCTCGAACGGGTGCTGCTCGGCTTCGCCGCCGGAGCGGTCGCCGGTGTCGGCCTCGCGCTGGTCGCCGGGCTGAGCCGGGCCGGCGAGAGCGCCGTCGACCCGATCATGCAGATGCTCCGGGCACTGCCGTTCTTCGGGCTGATCCCGCTGTTCATCCTCTGGTTCGGGATCGGGGAGACGCCCAAGGTGCTGCTGGTGGCGCTCGCCGTCTCCTTCCCGCTCTACCTCAACACCTTCGCCGGCATCCGGGGCGTGGACGGCAAGCTCGCCGAGGTCGCCCGGACGCTCAGGCTCGGCAGGGCCGCGCTCGTACGGCACATCGTGCTGCCCGGCGCGCTCCCCCAGACGCTCGTCGGGCTGCGGCAGAGCCTCGGCGTGGCCTGGCTGGCGCTGATCGTGGCCGAGCAGGTCAACGCCGACGCCGGGCTCGGCTACATGATCAACGACGCGCGGGAGTTCCTGCGCACCGACGTGATCGTGGTCGGCCTGCTGGTCTACAGCGCGCTCGGCCTGCTCACCGACGCCCTGGTCCGGCTCCTGGAGAGGAGGGCACTGGTATGGCGGCGCGAGTTCCTGTCCCGGTGAACGTCCCGGTGGGCGCCCAGGCCACGGCCCAGGCCACGGCGCAGGCCACCGTACGCGCGCTCACCCGCCGCTTCGGCGACCGCACTGTGCTCGACGGCCTCGACCTGACGATCGGGCGCGGCGAGTTCGTCGCGCTCCTCGGCCGCAGCGGCTCGGGCAAGTCCACGCTGCTGCGTGCGCTCGCCGGCCTGGACGATGAGGTCGAGGGCGGCCTGGAGGTGGACGGCTCGGTGGCCGTGGCCTTCCAGGAGCCCCGTCTGGTGCCGTGGAAGCGGGTGCGCGACAACCTCACGCTCGGCCTGACCGCACCCGACCCGGTCAGCAGGGCGGAGGCGGCGCTCGCCGAGGTGGGCCTGAGCGAGCGGGCGGAGGCGTGGCCGCTGACGCTGTCCGGCGGCGAGGCGCAGCGGGCGAGCCTGGCCCGCGCCCTCGTCCGCGAGCCGGGGTTGCTGCTGCTCGACGAGCCGTTCAGCGCGCTCGACGCGCTGACCCGGATCACCGTGCACCGCCTGGTGCTGGACCTGTGGGCCGCGCACGGCCCGGCCGTGCTGCTGGTGACCCACGACGTGGACGAGGCGCTGCTGCTGGCCGACCGGATCCTGGTCCTCGACGGCGGGCGCGTGGCGCACGAGTGGACCGTCGCCGCCCCGCGCCCCCGGCACCGCGACCATCCCGACCTGCTCACTTTGCGCGCGGCGCTGCTGACCGCGCTCGGCGTCACCCCGGAAGGACCGGCATGACCAGGAGACTCCTCGCCGCGCTGCTGCTCGTCCTGACGGCGGGCACGGCCTGCGCCTCGACGGGCCAGGGCGCGTCCGGCGGGCAGGACGGACAGGCCTCCGGCCGCGTCACGCTGCGGGTCGGCGACCAGAAGGCCGGATCGCAGGCCCTCCTCAAGGCCGCGGGGCTGCTCGACGGCACCTCGTACGCGATCACGTGGTCGCAGTTCACCTCCGGCCCGCCGCTGCTGGAGGCGGTCAACGCCGGGGCCGTCGACATCGGCGGCGTGGGCAACACCCCGCCCGTCTTCGCGGCCGCCTCCGGCTCGAAGATCAAAATCGTGGCGGCGTACCGGCAGAGCGCCAAGGGATCGGCGATCCTCGTCCCCACCGGATCCGCGATCACCTCGACGGCCCAGCTGAAGGGCAAGAAGATCGCGGTGGCGAAGGGCAGCTCGGCCCACTTCCACCTGCTGGCGGTCCTGAAGAAGGACGGCCTGTCCTTCGCGGACATCCAGCCGCAGTATCTACAGCCCGCCGACGCCCTGGCGGCCTTCTCGTCCGGCACCGTCGACGCCTGGGCCATCTGGGATCCCTTCGCCTCCCAGGCCAGGATCGAGCACCAGGCCCGGCAACTGGTCGACGGTCAGGGCGTCGTCAACGGTCTGGGCTTCCAGGTCGCCGCTCCCGCCGCGCTCGGCGACGCGGGCAAGCGCGCCGCCGTCGGCGACTTCCTCACCCGGCTGGCCAAGGCGCGGATCTGGGCCGCGACCCACCTGGACGAGTGGGCGAAGGTGTGGGCGCAGGAGACCGGGCTGCCGGTCGAGGTGGCGGACGCGGCCGTCGCCAACGCAGTGGCCACCCCCGTCGTGATCGACGACTCGGTCGTGTCCTCCGAGCAGGAGATCGCCGACGCGTTCACCGCCGAGGGCCTCATCCCGGGCACCGTCACGTTCTCCCAGTTCGTGGACGACCGCTTCAACGACGTCGTCGGAAAGGCGCAGCGATGAGATTCCACTGGTTCCTGCCCACCTCGGGCGACGGCAGGGCGATCACCGGCGGCGGGCACGGCCTGGCGCGCCGGCACGGGCAGGCGGCGGCCTCCGCGTCCCGGCCGCCCACCATCGACTACCTCGCGCAGGTGGCCCGCGCGGCCGAACAGGCCGGGTTCGAGGCCGTGCTCACCCCCACGGGCACCTACTGCGAGGACGCCTGGCTGGTCACCGCCGCGCTGACCCAGGTGACGACCCGGCTGAAGTTCCTGGTCGCGTTCCGGCCCGGGGCGCTGTCCCCGACGCTCGCGGCGCAGATGGCTGCCACCTACCAGCGGATCTCCGGCGGCCGGCTGCTGCTGAACGTGGTGACCGGCGGGGAGGCGGCCGAGCAGCGGCGGTTCGGCGACCACCTCGGCAAGGACGAGCGGTACGCGCGGACGGATGAGTTCCTGTCGATCGTCCGCGGCGCGTGGGACGGCCCGTTCGACTTCAGGGGGAACTACTACGAGGTCGAGGGGGCGACGGTCGCCGAGCGCCCCGACCCGGTGCCCGAGCTGTACTTCGGGGGTTCCTCGGCCGCCGCGGGCCCGGTGGCGGCCCGGCACGTCGACGTCTACCTCACCTGGGGCGAGCCGCCGTCCCAGGTCGCTGCCAAGCTCGACTGGATGCGCGAGCTCGCCGCCGCCGAGGGCCGCACGCTGCGCTTCGGCATACGCCTGCACGTGATCACGAGGGACACGTCCAAGGAGGCGTGGGCGGAGGCGAAGCGGCTGCTCGACCAGATCTCCCCCGAGGACATCGCGTCGGCGCGGGCCGTCCTGTCCCGCAGCGAGTCGGTCGGGCAGCAGCGGATGCTCGCGCTCCACGAGGGCTACCGGGGAGGCTCGCGCGGTGCCAGGGTCCGGGACCTGGAGATCCATCCCGGCCTCTGGGCCGGGGTCGGCCTGGTGCGCGGCGGCGCCGGCACCGCGCTCGTCGGCAGCCACGCGGAGGTCGCCGACCTCGTCGAGGAGTACGCCTCGCTCGGCGTCGAGGAGTTCGTCCTGTCGGGCTACCCGCACCTGGAGGAGGCCTTCTGGTTCGGCGAGGGCGTGCTGCCCGAGCTGCGCCGGCGCGGCCTGCTCGACGCGCCCGCGCCCGTACGGTTGAGCGCCTGACGGCCCGTCGGTGCTCGTGGAGCACCGGCGGCTGCCCGAGGATGGGTGGAGCGGCCGGCGTCGCCGCCGCCCACTCATCCTGGCCAGGGGCGCTGTCGGCCATCACACCGTGATCGACGGGGTTCCCCTTCCCGTTCTTGGCGCGTGGGCACGACCTAGACCGGCGGAACAGGCTCCCCGCGCTTCACGGCCTTCAGCGTGCGCATCGCCAGATCGATCCTCTCCAGCGCCGCGCCGAGAGCCGACTCGGATTGGAAGGGGAGGTCGGCCGTGACAGCGCACGCCTCCAGCACGCGATCGACCGCCTCGTCGTCCAGCAGATCCTCGTACACGAGCACGAGCGACCGGGTCTCCCGCGCGCTGCCCGCGAGGTCGTGCGGGAGATCGCCCGCCGCTCCGGCGGCATGGCCCTGCCCCGACGCCCGCTGCTCGGCGAGGGAGAGGGCCCGCGCGGACATGCTCGACAGTCCGTGCAGCAGGGCGGTCGCCGCGCTCCGGATCTCGTCCTCCCTCCTGAGCCGGCGCTCGAACTCGTGCTGGGCGACGACCTGCCGCATGACCGCGCCGTAGGTGGCACGCGCCTGCAACAGCGAACCGGCCGTGCTGAAGGCCCCGCCGATGATCGCACCGACCAACCCCAACCAGAATTCCGACATCGGCAACCCGCATGAGACGTCTCGTCGATCGCGCACGAGGAGTGACGCCACCGTTCGCGGCGAGCCCCTCGCATCGCGTCAGGTGGTGAACGAGTGGCTGTTCAGATAATGAAAGAAGTCCTCGATCGAGCGTGATTTCCGGCGATGAGCGCGCAGGACCGGAATGACGGCGGCGAGCTCTCCCATCGCCCGGCCGGCTCCGGTTTCCCTCGCGATGCGCACGGCCCGCAGAGCCGCACGGGCGGATTCCTCCGTATCACCGACAGCGGCATGGGCGACCGCCAGGCGAGCGGAGACCAGGCTTCCCTCGTGATAGAAATCCTGCGGCCACTTCCGCATGCCCGCCTCCAGCACGTCTATGGCGGCTCGAGGAAATCCGGTGTCGGTCAGAACCTTCCCTCGTTGCACGGCGAGATAGGCGTGCGTCACGTAATCCGCCTTGATCAGGTTCTTACCGCCGAAGTGGTCGTCCGCACGCGGGTCGTCGATCAGGTCGTCGGCCTCGTCGAGAAGCCGCAGGCCGATCTTCCGCACTCCCATGCCGCTGTAGGCGTGGGCCCGCTGCTGCAACAGGAACGCCTCCATGGTCGGAGGAAGCCCGTCCTGCCTTGTCGTCCGCGCCAGGGACAGAGCGAACGGCCGGTCGTCCGCGTCCACGGCTATCTGGGAACGACGGCAGAGGAAGTACGCCTCCAACTGGCCGTTGCCGCCGGCTCGCGCCCACGTCACGGCCAGATCCTCCAAGCCCGCCGCGGCGGCGGGGTTGCCGGCGCTCTGGTGGAGCCAGCCGGCGAAGTCGGCCCACTGGGCGCCGGTCCTGAGCAGCTCACGGCCGAGAGAGCCGTGCGCGCTCTCCCGCAGCAGACGCCGTATCAGCGACAGGTAACCGGCGGTCGAGGCGATCAACTCGGCCGGGCCGAAGGCGCGCTCGCGCGCCACGAAGGCCAGCCGGGCCGCGTCCAAGTCGTCGACCATCTCCCGGCTGAGCCTCGGGCCCAGGGCCGCGCCGGCGAAGTCGCCGCGGCTCGCCGCGTAATAGATCATCGTGCCCAGTGATCCGGTGAAGGCCCTCCTGCTCATCCGCCCCTCGGCGGCGGGTTCGGGCCGGATCCTCGGTGCCGAATCGAGATGCAGATCCAGCACTGTTTCCACCCGCTCCGCCAGGCCGGCCGACGGCCGGACCGGGAGCATTTCCAACCAGACGACGAACGCCGGATCGCAATTGGCCCGCTTGGCCAGCTCTTTGGTGCTGAGATCACAGGCCAGCCGTCTGGCCTGCAGCGATTTACCCCATGGAAGGGCGGATCTCGCTGTATGGCCCGCGTCAGGCTCGTTGCTCATTCCGCGAATTCCCGCCTAGACCCCACACGGCGACAGTCTAGGAGGCGAGCACCACGCGAGCCATGGCGTTTATTTTCGGAACCACCGATATTTCCGATCTAAGCGACCATTAGGAGGAGCGGGGACTTGTCGGAACGCCTAAAGCCGGTCGGGGGCCTCGCCGCGTTCGCGGATGAGGGCGGTGAGCTGGGCCACCGCCCGGCGCGAGCGTTCCCGCTCGGTGCTCTGGATGCCCATCGCGCCCAGGCTGTTGCCGTCGGCGAGGTCCAGCCTGGGCCAGGGGTCGCCCTCCGCCATCGTGACGTCGAGCACCTCGGCCCACTCGAAGCGGTGGACCCGCAGCGCGTTCACCACCGTGATGCCCTTCTCGTCCGCCCGCACCCGGAGGCGGCCGAGAAGGTGCAGCACGCACGCCACCGCGACGCCGAAGGCGACCATGCCCAGCCGGTCGGGGATCTTGAACTGCTCCGGCAGGCCGACCGCCATCAGGATCGAACCGATCACCATCACCGCCGCCAGGCCGTACGCGATGATCGTCGTGACGCGGGGCCGCCAGGTGACGGGCAGCGGCGGCGCGCTCTCAGACATGACCACCCCCGTGCGTGGGCACTGCGCGGCGGCGGCGTACGGCGTGCCCGGACGGCGGGGCCGCGGGCGGATGCTGCGTGATCACCAGTCAAGTCTTCCCGGCTCGGCGCTGCGGATGCGAGCGCTGCGGCTACGAGGTTCGGGCGAGGTCAGCCGGCGAGGCCGCGCAGGAGGAGCGCGGTCTCCAGGGCTGCGATCGTCGCCTCGTAACCCTTGTCCTCCTTGCTGCCCGGCACGCCGGACCGCTCTATCGCCTGATCAAGGGTGTCACAGGTCAGCACCCCGTTGCCCACCGGGGTCGACTCGTCGAGCGAGACCCTGGTCAGGCCCGCGGTCACCGAGTCGCAGACGTAGTCGAAGTGGGCCGTCTCCCCCCGGATCACCACCCCGAGCGCGACGACGGCGTCGCAGCGCCGGGCCAGTGCCTGCGCGACCACCGGAATCTCCAGCGACCCCGCCACCCGGGCCGTGACCGCGGTCGCGCCGCTGTCCCGCGCCGCCCGCTCGGCCCGCGCCAGCAACTGGTCGGTGATCTTCTCGTGCCACCGGGCGGCGACGATGCCGACCGTCAGCCCGCCCGCGTCCACCGCCCCCGCGTCCGGTCGTCCCTCGCCGCTCATACGCCCTCCTCGCCTGACGGCCCGGAGCCGCATGAGCGGACCACGCCGCGTTCACCGATTCGCTCGCTTCGCTCGCTCATGACGCCTCCCTGCCGAAGTGTTCGCCGTGGATGTCGCGCGGGACCCCGCCGGAGATCTCGTGGCCGAGCCGGTCGCGCTTGGCCGTCAGGTACCTCTCGTTGTACGGGTTCATCGCCACCGGCATGGGCTCGCGGCCCAGGACCTTGATGCCGTACCCGTCCATCCCCCGCACCTTGGCCGGGTTGTTGGTCAGCAGCCGCACCGACTTCACGCCGAGGTCGGCGAGCATCTGCCCGGCGTTGGAGAACTCCCGGGCGTCCACCGGCAGCCCCAGCTCCAGGTTCGCGTCGACGGTGTCGCTGCCGTCGTCCTGGAGGCTGTAGGCCCGCAGCTTGGCCAGCAGGCCGATGCCCCGCCCCTCGTGGCCGCGCAGGTACACGATCACGCCGCGCCCGTTCTCCGCGATCATGCGCATCGCGGTGTCGAGCTGCACGCCGCAGTCGCAGCGCAGCGAGCCGAGCACGTCGCCGGTGAGGCACTCCGAGTGCGCCCGGACGAGCACGTTCTCGCCGTCCTCGATGTCGCCGTACACCAGCGCGACGTGCTCGCCGCCGTCGAGCGCGCTGGCGTAGCCGTACGCGCGCCAGACGCCGTACCGGTTGGGGATGCGCGTCTCGGCGACCCGGGTGACCATCCGCTCGGACCTGCGGCGGTGCTCGATGAGCTGCTCGATCGACACCAGCGCGAGGTCGTGCTCGTCGGCGAACTCGCGCAGCCGGGGCAGGCGGGCCATCGTGCCGTCGTCGTTGACGATCTCGGCGAGCGCGCCGGCCGGGGAGAGCCCGGCCAGCCTCGCCAGGTCCACCGACGCCTCGGTGTGCCCGGGCCGCACCAGCACGCCGCCCTCGCGGTACCGCAGCGGGAAGATGTGCCCCGGCCGGACCAGCTCGTACGGCTCGGTGGCCGAGTCGCACAGCGTCCTGATCGTCTTGGCCCGGTCGGCGGCGGAGATGCCCGTCGTCACCCCGTCCCTGGCGTCCACGCTGATCGTGTACGCCGTGCGCAGGCGCTCGCGGTTGTCCTGCACCATCAACGGCAGGCCGAGCCGGTCGAGCGTGGCGCCCTCCATGCCCACGCAGATCACGCCGCTGGTGTAGCGGATCATGAAAGCGACCAGCTCCGGCGTCGCCTTGGACGCCGCGAAGATGAGGTCGCCCTCGTTCTCCCGGTTCTCGTTGTCCACGACCACGACGGGCCGCCCGTCCCTGATGTCGTTGACGGCCCTTTCGATCGGGTCCAGCCTTATCCCACTCATGCCACCACCGCCCGCAACTCGCGCGACTGCCGCAGCCAGCCGCGGAAACCGATCATGACCATTACGAAGAACACCCCGTAGACCAGGCCGGAGACCACCAGCCCGGAGCTGAACGCCAGCGGCACGCCGACGAGGTCCACGGCAACCCAGACGATCCAGAAGTCGACCAGGGCCCTGCCCTGCGCCCACGTCGCGACCGCGCTGCCGACGAAGATGTACGCGTCGGGCCAGGGCGCCCAGGAGATGTCCAGGCCCCGCGCGTTGAGATAGGTGAACAGCAGGGCGACCGCGACCGTCCCGGCGACCATGACGCCCACGAGCGTCGCCCGCTCCTTGAGCCGTGCCGAGCGGATGGGCAGCTCGGCGCCGCCGCGGGTGCCGCGCGACCACTTCACCCAGCCGTAGACGGCCAGGACGCCGAACAGCGCCTGCTTGAGCGCGTTGCCGGTGATGTGCGCGCTGACCGACGCCACGAACAGCAGCACCGACCCGAGCAGCTGCACCGGCCAGGTCCAGATCGTTCTCCTGATCGCGAGCCAGACCGTGCCGAGCGCGCACACGTTGCCCACCAGGTCGGTCCACAGCACGGGCTTGCCGAAGACGTAGAACGCCGCCGCGTCCGTCCAGCTCATGCCCGCGCTCCCTGGGTGAGCTTCTCGACGTACTTGGCGATCACGTCCACCTCGAGGTTGACCGGCTCGCCGGGCTGCTTGCGGCCCAGCGTGGTGAGGCCGAGGGTGGTGGGGATCAGGCTGACGGCGAAGGAGTCCTCCGCCACGCCCGCCACGGTGAGGCTGACGCCGTCCACCGCGATCGAGCCCTTCTCCACGACGTACCGGGCGAGGTTCGCGGGCAGCGAGAGCCGCACGACCTCCCAGTGCTCCCCGGGCTCGCGCGACAGCACCTCCCCGGTCCCGTCCACGTGGCCCTGCACGATGTGCCCGCCGAGGCGCTGGTCGGCCCGTACGGCGCGCTCCAGGTTGACCCGCGCGCCGGGGCGCAGTGCGCCGAGCGAGGACCGGTCGAGGGTCTCCCTCATCACGTCGGCGGTGAAGGAGTCCCCTTCGACCTCGGCCACCGTGAGGCAGACGCCGTTGACGGCGATCGAGTCGCCGTGCCGGGCGTCGCCGGTGACGACCGCGCCGCGCACCGTGAGGCGCGCGGAGTCGCCCCGCGGCTCGAGTGCCACGACCTCGCCGAGCTCCTCGACGATTCCGGTGAACATTCAGCTCTCCTTTGGGGACGTGCGGCCGGAGGCCTCCGCGGGCGTAGTGGGTTCCGGAGACACAGGGGACTTCGGACGCAGGACCAGCTTGAGGTCCGGTCCTACGGGGGTCGCCTCGGCGAACTCCAGCCGGTGGATCTCGGTGATCGTCGACACTCCCGCGGCGCCGAGCGCGGCCGGCCCCGCGCCCAGCAGCGCCGGGGCGAGGTAGCCGACGACCCGGTCGACCAGGCCCTCCCGGAGGAAGGCGCCCGCGAGGGTGGGCCCGCCTTCGACCAGCACGCTCACGACCTGCCTGGCGTGCAGTTCGGCCAGGAGGGCGTGCAGGTCGATCCCGCCGGGGACGCGCGGGAGCCGTACGGCGTGGCCGGACAGGTGGGCGGGGACGGCGGCGTCCTCGGCCACGGCGACCAGCGTGGGGGCCTCGTCGTCGAGGACGCGGGCCGTGGCGGGGGTGCGGGCGCCCGGGTCCACGACCACGCGCAGCACGGGCGCCGCGCGCGACGGGGTGGGAACACGGGCCGTGAGCCGGGGGTCGTCGGCGAGCACGGTGCCGATGCCGGCGACGACGGCGTCGGCGGCGGCGCGCAGGCGGTGCACGTCGGCCCTGGCCTCCGGCGAGGTGATCCACTGGCTGGTGCCGTCCTCGGCCGCCGAGCGCCCGTCGACCGTGGCGGCGAACTTCCAGGTCACGTACGGCCTGCCGGCCCGCACGAAGGTCAGCCAGGCGGCGTTGACCTCCTCGGCCTCGGCGGTCAGCACGCCCTCGTCCACCACGACGCCGTGCCGCCGCAGGGTGGCGGCTCCGCCGGCGGCCTTGGGATTGGGGTCGGAGACGGCGACGACGACGCGGGCCACGCCCGCCTCCAGGAGGGCGCCGGTGCAGGGGCCGGTCCTGCCGGTGTGGTCGCAGGGCTCCAGGGTCACGTAGGCCGTGCCGCCCCTGGCCCGTCCGCCCGCCTCGCGCAGCGCCACGACCTCGGCGTGGGGGCCGCCGGCGTAGGCGTGGAAGCCCTCTCCCGCGACCTCGCCCGACGGGTCGAGGACCACACAGCCGACGACGGGATTGGGGCTGGTGCCGCCCAGGCCCCGGGCGGCGAGCGCGATGGCGCGCCGCATGTGAAGGATGTCCCCTGAGGTCACCCCGGTCTTCCTCTCGCCGTTGTCTACGGCGGGCCCCGGGGATGGTCGGGGATGCGGCCTCGCATCACCCGCACGGGCGGCATCGCTGCCGGCGCGGCCACACGGCCGCCCGGCGGCACCACGGCCGCCCGTTCGCGCGCTTCCTCCCATCCGGACTTTCACCGTCGGTCCTGGAATCTCACCAGGTCCACCGGCCGATGGCTTCGGCCGGGTCGCGGACTGTCACCCCTGGGGGCAGGGGTGTCACCGCCGGTTCGGAATTACACCGACCCCGGAGCACGCTGCTCTGCTACCCGCCAGTGTAGCGATGCCCGGCTCGTTGCCCTAGCGCGGGATTGCGGTGATCTGCGGCACACACTTATCGGATGCGCTCAGTCTCAGGAACGTGCGGGTTGTGTCACAAAGTTGTGACACAACAGCATTTATGTAATAAGCAGTCTCCCGTGCCGCGTATACCGAGGTCAATGCGGTCGCAGGACACAAGGTGATTTACTTTGCACAACGAAGCAAGCAAGTGGCGAACTGCCCGCCTCAAGTGATTGACCCACGCAAAATTAGTTGCCAGGGTTCCCTATAGTCGGATCTCTTCCGATCGTTAATGGTCCATCCGGGAGCACCGCACCATGACGTTCCCCTCCTCGACCACGACCGACGACGCCGCCGCGGACTCCGTGGAGACGACGGCGCCGTCCGGGTCCGGTCCCGCCATCGTCGGCCGTTCGCCCGGTCAGCTCATGTGGCGCCGGTTCCGGCGCGACAAGACCGGCGTGGTCTCGGCGATCATCGTGCTCGCGTTCTTCCTGATCGCGCTCCTGGCACCCGTGATCTCCGCCCTGTACGGCAAGGACCCGTACACCACATACGGGCAGAACCAGCCGGGCCTGCTCAACGAGTACGGCTATCCCATCGCCCCGAACGGCGGCATGAGCGGCGAGTTCTGGTTCGGCCTGGAGCCGGGCCTGGGCCGCGACGTGTTCATGCAGCTCGTGTACGGCATCCGCACGTCGCTGAGCATCGCGGTCATCGTCACCGTGATCACGACGATCATCGGCGTCGCGATGGGCATCACCTCGGGCTACCTAGGCGGCAAGACCGACTACGTGATCGGCCGTGTCATCGACACTCTGCTGGCCTTCCCCTCGCAGCTCTTCCTCATCGTCTTCCTGCCGGTCGTCGAGGCCGCGATCGTGCTGCCGGAGGAGGAGACGCCGGTCTGGCTCCGGTACGTGTCGATCTGCGTCGTCCTGACCGTCCTCGGCTGGGCCACGATCGCTCGCCTGCTACGCGCCCAGGTGCTGTCGCTGCGGACACGTGAGTTCGTCGAGGCCGCCCGCGTCACGGGCGCCTCACCGAGCCGCGTCATCTTCAAGGAACTGCTGCCCAACCTCTGGACGCCGATCATCATCCAGGCCACCCTCGCGCTGCCGCTGTACGTGGGCGCCGAGGCGGGCCTCGGCTTCCTGGGCGTCGGCATGACCGAGCCCACCCCCGACTGGGGCCGGATGTTCCAAGTGGGCGCCAACGTCTACCACTCCGACGTGACGTACCTGATCTTCCCGGGCGTGTCGATGCTGATCTTCGTCGTCGCCTTCAACCTGCTCGGGGACTCCATCCGCGACGCCTTCGACCCCAAGACCAAGCGCTGACGACACGCGCTCTCCCCCATAGGAAGGACCATATGAGATCGCATAGCAGGCGGATCGCCTCGGTGACGGCCGTGCTCGCGGCGGGCGCGCTCGCCCTCGCCGGCTGCGCCAAGGGCGGTGGCGGCGGGGCGCCCCAGGGCGCCGCGAGCACCTCCCAGAAGCCGCTCGAGAACAAGGCGGTCAGCGCGATCGCGGTCGGCACCGCCCAGGACTCCACGGGCCCCGCCCCGGAGGTCCAGGGCGCCAAGTCCGGCGGCACCGTCTACATGATCGACCGCGACGACTTCAGCCACCTGGACCCGGGCCGCGTCTATGTGAACTACAACTCCTCGGTCTCGGCGCTGTTCACCCGCCAGCTCACGAACTACAAGAAGGACGAGTCGGGCAACATCAAGCTCGTCGGCGACCTGGCCACGGACACCGGCACCACCGAGGATGGCGGCAAGACGTGGAAGTTCACGCTCAAGGACGGCCTGAAGTGGCAGGACGGCACTCCGATCACCTCGGCTGACATCAAGTACAGCTTCGAGCGCCTGTTCGCCGACTTCATCACCGAGGGCCCGGACTACGCCGAGACGTGGCTGGTCCCGGACCCGAAGAAGCCGTTCCGCGAGCAGTACAAGGGCCCGTACGACGGCAAGGGGCTCGACACCATCGAGACGCCGGACGACAAGACGGTGGTCTTCCACCTCAACGACGCGCACCCGGACTTCAACTTCACCGTGGCCATGACCGGCTACGGCGCGGTGCCCAAGGCGCAGGACACCAAGCAGAAGTACGACAAGCAGCCGTTCTCGTCCGGTCCGTACAAGATCGTGAGCCACATCACGGACAAGTCCCTGGACCTGGAGCGCAACGAGCACTGGGACCCGAAGACCGACCCGATCCGGCACGCCTACCCGGACAAGTTCCACATGGAGTTCGGGGTCCAGGCCCAGCAGACCACCGAGCGCTTCATGGCCGACACCGGCAACGACAAGAACGCGTTCACCTTCCACAACGCGGTCGCGGCCGAGCGGGTCCAGGAGGTGCTGGGCAACGCCGAGCTGATGAAGCGGTCGGTGCAGGGCCTGACGCCGTTCACCACCTTCTACAACATCAACACGAAGCGGATCACCGACGTCAACGTCCGCAAGGCGATCATCACCGCCTGGCCGGCGAAGCAGATCCAGCAGATCGAGGGTGGCGAGGTCAACACCGGCAAGATCGCCACGACCGTGATGAGCCCGACCGTCCTCGGTTACGAGGCGTTCGACCTGTACGGCAAGCTGGCCAAGCCCGAGGGCGACCCCGAGGCGGCCAAGAAGCTGCTGACCGATTCGGGCAACCCGAACCCGACCGTCGTCTACGCCTACAACCAGACGCCGACGCAGGAGAAGATCACCGTCGCCATCAAGGAGGCGCTGAGCAAGGCCGGCTTCAAGGTCGTGGCCAAGCCGCTCAACCCGACGACGTACTACGACGCCATCGGCCCGGTGGACAACAAGTTCGACATCTACTGGGGCGGCTGGGCGGCCGACTGGCCGACCGGCTCGACCGCGATCCAGCCGCAGTACGACGGCCGCCTGATCTCGGACAACGCGCCGAACTACACGCACCTCAACGTGCCGGAGATCAACGAGGCCATCGACAAGGCCAACGCGATCACCGACGCCGCTGAGGCCGGAAAGGCGTGGGCCGCGGTCGACCGCATGATCATGGAGCAGGCCGCCATCGTGCCCGAGTACTACCAGACCTACTTCGGCCTGTACGGCTCCGGCCTGGGCGGGGTGAAGTTCGACCCGCTCACCGGTGAGCAGTCGGCGCTCGACATCTACGTCAAGCAGTAGCCGCACCCGGGTCCGTCGCCCCGCTCCTCGCGGGCGGGGCGACGGGCCCCCGCCGTCCCGCCCCGCAGGAGCAAGTGCGAGACCATGACCAGTTTCCTGGCACGCCGCGTCGCCGGCGCCCTCGTGATCCTGCTGATCATCAGCGCGATCACGTTCTACCTCTTCTACGCGATTCCGCGTGACCCCGCCCGGGCCTTCTGCGGCAAGATCTGCCAGCCCGAGACGCTGGCGCTGATCCGCCACAACCTGGGCATGGACGAGCCGCTGTTCGTGCAGTACTGGCACTGGCTCATGGGCATCTTCGTGGGCCGTGACTTCGTCCAGTTCGGCGAGTGCCCCGCGCCGTGCCTCGGCTACTCCTTCGCCACGCAGGAGCCCGTCTTCGGCGCCATCGTCGACCGGTTCCCGGTGACGCTGTCGCTCACCCTCGGCGCGTCCGTGGTCATCCTGGCGTTCGGCATCCTCACCGGCATGATCGCCGCCTGGAAGGTCGGGCAGCCGCTCGACAAGGTCGCCAGCGCGTCGTCGGTCATCGGGGCCTCGCTGCAGATCTACTTCGTCGGGCCGCTGCTGGCGTTCTACCTCGTGGACACCATGCAGCTGATCCCGCGCCCGTCCTACGTGCCGATCACCGAGAGTCCGCTGGAGTGGTTCACCCACCTCATGCTTCCGTGGGTGGTGCTGTCGATCATCTTCACCGCCAACTACACGCGCATGACCCGGTCGCAGATGGTCGAACAGCTCGCCGAGGACTACGTGCGCACGGCGCGCGCCAAGGGCATGTCGAACCGCGCGGTCTTCTTCCGCTTCGCCTGGCGAGGCGCGATGATCCCGATCGTCACGATCTTCGGCGTCGACCTGGCCACGCTCCTGGGCGGCGCGATCATCACCGAGCAGACGTTCAGCCTGCACGGCATCGGCGAGCTCGCCGTAAGGGCGGTGCAGAACACCGACCTGCCGATGCTGCTCGGCGTGACCATCGTGGGCGCGGCGGCGATCGTTCTGCTGAACATCGTCGTGGACGTGCTCTACGCGTTCATCGATCCGCGGGTCCGCCTGGGCTGAGCCCCGCCCCACCGAGTCGAACCTGGAACTGGAGCAGCAAGTGACCACCGTGTCGTGGAGCGGCGAAGCGGGGACCTCGCGCGGCCCCGGGCCGTTCCTGTCCGTCCGCGATCTGACCGTCGAGTTCAGCACCGAGGACGGCATCGTCCACGCCGTCGACGGTCTGTCCTTCGATCTGGAGAAGGGCACCACGCTCGGCATCGTCGGCGAGTCCGGATCGGGCAAGTCGGTGACCAACCTCGCCATCCTCGGCCTGCACGACCCCGCCCATACGCAGATCGGCGGCGAGATCTGGCTGGAGGGCGAGGAGCTGATCTCGGCGGGCCGCGGCACCATGGAGAAGCTCCGCGGCAACCGCGTCGCGATGATCTTCCAGGATCCGCTGACCGCGCTGTCGCCGTTCCACACGATCGGCCGGCAGATCGGGGAGGTCTACCGCAAGCACAAGGGCGCGAGCAAGAAGGACGCCCGCGAGCGGGCGATCGAGATGCTGCGCCGCGTGGGCATCCCCCAGCCGGAGCGCCGCGTCGACAGCTATCCGCACGAGTTCTCCGGCGGCATGCGGCAGCGCGCGATGATCGCGATGGCGCTGGTGTGCGATCCCGACCTGCTCATCGCCGACGAGCCGACGACCGCGCTCGACGTGACGGTGCAGGCGCAGATCCTCGACCTGCTCAAGGAGCTTCAGCAGCAGTTCGGCACGTCGATCATCCTGATCACCCACGACCTCGGCGTGGTGGCCAACACCGCCGACAACGTCCTGGTGATGTACGCGGGACGGGCGGCCGAGCGCGGCACCGTACGCGAGGTGCTGCGCGAGCCGCAGCATCCGTACACCTGGGGGCTGCTGTCGTCGATGCCACGCCTGAACTCGTCGGTGGACGTGCCGCTGATGCCGGTGCGCGGCACTCCCCCGAGCCTGCTCAACCCGCCGTCCGGCTGCCCGTTCCACCCGCGCTGCGACTACCCGCGGCTCGCCGGGCCGGAGTTGTGCTTCAACCAGCGGCCGTCCCTGTCGCCGGAGACCGGGCACGGGGACGCCTGCTACCTCACCCTCGCGCAGAAGAGGGAACTCCGCACCGCGCGGGCCACCGGCACGGCGCGTGCCGATGACACCGCGCAGGCCGGCGACACCGCCGTCAACACCACGCAGACCGGGGACGACGCATGAACGAGACGCTGCTGGATCTCAAGGGGCTGGTCAAGCACTTCCCCGTACGGGGCGGCACGCTGATCAAGCGTCAGGTCGGGGCCGTCCACGCGGTGGACGGCATCGACCTCGCGGTCGGCGCGGGCGAGACCGTCGGCCTGGTGGGCGAGTCGGGCTGCGGCAAGTCGACGACGGGCCGGCTGGCGGCCCGCCTGCTCGAACCCACCTCCGGCCAGATCCTGTACCGGGGGCAGGACATCAGCCACAGCTCCCGCAGGCAGCTCAAGCCGATCCGGCCCGAGATCCAGATGATCTTCCAGGATCCCTACAGCTCGCTCAACCCGCGTCAGACCGTGGGCACGATCATCAGTGGGCCCATGGAGGTCAACGACATCGACCCGCCCGGCGGGCGGAAGAAGCGCGTCCAGGAGCTGCTGGAGATCGTCGGCCTCAACCCCGAGCACTACAACCGCTTCCCGCACGAGTTCTCCGGCGGCCAGCGGCAGCGCATCGGGGTCGCCCGCGCCCTGGCGCTCGACCCCAAGCTCATCATCGCCGACGAGCCGGTGTCGGCGCTGGACGTCTCCATCCAGGCGCAGGTGGTGAACCTGCTGCAGGAACTGCAGCGCGACCTCGGCATCGCGTTCCTGTTCATCGCGCACGATCTGGCCGTCGTACGGCACTTCTCCCAGCGGGTCGCGGTCATGTACCTCGGCAAGATCGTCGAGGTCGGCGACCGCCAGTCGATCTACGAGCGGCCGCGGCATCCGTACACGCACGCCCTGCTGTCGGCCGTGCCCGATCCGGACGTGTCGAGCGAGCCGCGCGAGCGCATCCGCCTGGCCGGTGACGTGCCCTCCCCGATCAATCCGCCGTCCGGCTGCCGGTTCCGCACGCGATGCTGGAAGGCGCAGGACAAGTGCGCCACCGAGGTGCCGCCCCTGGTGCGGCTCAGCGGCAACCGCGAGGGTCACCTGACCGCCTGCCACTTCCCGGAGGCGCCCACCACGCAGGGCGAGGACGTCGTGCTGGACCCCGCCCTCGCCTGACGCGGGCCACGGGCGCGGACCCGGCGGGCGACCGGTGGACTCGGTGAACTCGGTGGACTCGGTGGACGGCGGGGGGACTGCGCGGCCCGGCGCCGCCGTGCGCGGAGCCGGGCCGATCGGGCCGATGAGGCGGGCCGATGAGGCGGGCTGGTCAGGCGGGCGGGGTGGCCCGCTCGGCCAGGCTCCTGAGCTCGGCGACGGCGCGG
>NZ_JBFAOO010000148.1:0-18006 GCF_040675265.1 Microbispora sp. NPDC049633 | reverse complement strand
GCAGCAGCACGACGCCGCCGGCCAGCAGGGCGAGGATCACGACGCCGCCGGCCACCCACACGTACGGCGGCATCGAGGACTTGGGCTGCTCCGCGCGCGCGGGGCGGGCCACCGGCCGGCTGCCGGCGTCCACGGCCGTGCCGGCCTTGGCCCGGGCGTCGCGCAGGTGGTCGGCCGCGACCGCGTGGTCGGGCCGCAGGTTGAGCACCTGCTGCAGCGCGGGTACCGCGCCGGTGTAGAGCTTGTTGTGGTAGGAGGCGAGCGCGTTCTCGTACACGACGTCGACCGGGCCGCGGCGCGGGGTGACGCCGGCGGCGACCAGCGCGCTGCGGATCTCGTCGGCGGGGGTGATGGTCATGGGCTGGTCGCCGCCGCCGGAGATGAACCCGATCACCTCGCTCTTGCCGTCGTCGATGAGGGCGGCGCCGGACGCGCCGTCGTCGAGCAGCTTGCGGACCTTGTCGCGCTCCTTGAAGGTCCGGCTGCCCGGAGGGTCGAGGTGCGCGGTGTCGAGCTTGGGCGCCAGCTTCGCCGAGGGGCTGCCGGTCATCGTCATCACGTCGAGCGACTCGACCGCTCCGCCGATCGCCGTGCCCAGCGGGACCGTGGGCAGCGTCTGCTTCTCGCCGCCCTTGGTGACCTTGAGCACCGCCGGGGCCGCCGGGGACGCGCCGGTGGTCAGGATCTGCGCGGGCAGGCCACCGGGCGGCGGCGGGTCGAGGTAGGGGTGCACGGTCACGTTCGTCGTGACGTCCGCGAGGCAGGTCGAGTCGGTCTGCTGCGGCGGGTAGCAGGCCTTGAGCCGCCGGTCGAGGTCGGGGTCGTCCAGCGAGTGCCGCTTGAAGTCGGCCGGGATCTTGACCTTGAAGTACTCGGCGAAGACCCGGTTGGCGGCGTACACCCGGGGGTCGTCGGCGGCCTGCACGACCTGGGTCGCGGTGACGACCACGCCGTCGGGCGTGACCGTGAAGCCGCTGCCCTTCGCCAGGTCGACGTCGTAGTCGCGGACCATCTGTTTGATCACACCGCGGTCGTCCAGCAGCGTGATGCGGACGTGCGAGGAGGACTCCACGCGTACGCCGCCCGGGGTGACGCGGTCGGTGGAGCCGCTGGGGTGCGGGTGGAGCATGGGGGCCGCGAACGCGGCGAACGCGCCCAGCCCCGCGATGAGGGAGTGCAGGCGGGGCATCTGCGTCTCCTAGGCGTGTTCGGATCGCTTCAAGCGTCTCAGCGCGGACAGTGCTCGACAAGATGAGTATCGTGACCGACACCCACTTGATACAGGGTGATGATCGCGCGGTCACTTGACGCTGACTTGCAGGCCAATTGCGGGACGTCTGTTCCCTGCTGCGCGCTATGCCGGATAGGGGTTACTCTGCGCGTCATGCGCTTGTCCCCCCTCCGCTCGGTTCCCCGCGTCGACCTCCTGATCGGCCTGGCCATCATGGCGCTGGGCACCCTTGAGGCGTTCACGGTCGCCACCGAGTACGGCGCGGCCCAGAACCCCCAGCTGTGGTGGGTCGGGCAGGCGCTGGTCACCGGAGTCCTGGTCTGGTACCGCCGCAAGGCGCCGGTGGCGGTGTTCATCCTGATGATCCTCGCACAGTACGCCTGGCACCGGCAGGGCCACGAGCAGTGCCCGGTCTGGCAGCTCGCCGCGCTGCTCATCGTCTTCCACACGATCGGCGCCCATCTGCCGGTGAAGCACGGCGGCGCCTGGGCGCTCGCGGGCATCCTGATCTTCGACTCGGGGGCCGTCGACCACCGGTTCCTGCCGTTCGGGGAGGTCATCTACCTGACGGTGATGTTCGGCTCGGCGTACGCCACGGGCCTGGCCCTGCGCGGCTACCTGCTGCGGGCGCACCGGATGGCCGAGCGGGCGGCGCGGCTGGAGATCGAGCGGGAACGCCGGGCCGCCGAGGCCGTCGCCGCGGAGCGGAGCCGGATCGCCAGGGAACTGCACGACGTGGTGGCCCACAGCGTCAGCATGATGGTCATGCAGGCCGGCGCGCTGCGCCGCCGGATGGGCGCGTCGCAGGAGGGCGAGCACTCCTCGGAGACCGCGATCCTGTCGGGCATCGAGCAGGCGGGCCGGGAGGCGGTCGAGGAGCTGCGCATCATGCTCGGCGCGCTGCGGATGCCGCAGGACGAGGCGCTGCCCCAGCCGGGGCTCGACATGGTGCCCAACCTCATCTCCACCGTCGGGTCCTCGGGGCTCCGCGTCACGCTGGAGACGGAGGGCGAGCCCGTTCACCTCGCGCCGGGTCTCGACCTGTCGGCCTACCGGATCGTGCAGGAGGCCCTCACCAACGCGGTCAAGTACGCCGGGGACGCCGATGTGCGGATCCGGCTCGCCTACCGCCGGGACCGTCTGGAGCTGGAGGTCGCCGATAATGGCGGGGGCGCAGGACCGGCGCTGTCCACCGGCAACGGGCTCATCGGCATGCGTGAACGGGCCGAGCTGTTCGGCGGCTCCCTCGACGCGGGGCCGCTGCCGGAGGGCGGCTTCCGTGTCCGCGCGACGCTGCCGATCTCCCAGGGAGTGCCGATGAGCGAGGCCACGAATTGACGATCCGCATCGTCCTCGCGGACGACCAGGCGATGATCCGGGCCGGTCTGCGCATGGTGGTCGAGAGCGAGCCCGGCATGGAGATCGTGGGCGAGGCCGCCGACGGCGTGGAGGCGGTCGCCCTGGCCCGCCGGGTCCAGCCCGACGTCGTGCTGATGGACATCTCGATGCCGCGGATGGACGGTCTCACCGCGGCCCGGCAGCTCCTCGACGCGCCGCATCCGCCCAAGGTCGTCATGCTGACGACGTTCGACACCGACGAGAACCTGTACGCCGCGCTGCGCGCGGGGACCAGCGGCTTCCTGCTGAAGGTGTCGCCGCCCGAGCAGCTCGTGGAGGCGATCAGGGTCGTCGCCGCGGGTGACGGCCTGCTCGACCCCGCCGTCACCACGCGGGTGATCGCCTCCTTCGCCGGCCGGCACGAGCCGGTGCGGCCGCCGCAGCTCGCCGAGCTCACCCCGCGCGAGCTCGAGGTGCTGCGGATGCTCGCCCGGGGCCTCACCAACGCCGAGATCGCCAAGGAGCTCTTCGTCGGCGAGGCCACGGTCAAGACCCACGTCGCCCGTGTGCTCATGAAGCTGAACCTGCGCGACCGCGCTCAGGCGGTCGTGTTCGCGTACGAGTCGGGCGTGGTGACGCCGGGGTCGGCGCTCGGGTAGTACGACGCCCACTGGGCGTTGGTCATCTTGAGCACCTTGAGGCCGAGGTAGCCCATGGCGATGACGGGGGCGCCCCAGAACGGGATCGTGGCCGGGCTGTAGGGCACGGCGGCCGCGCCGAGGTAGCCGGCGGCGACGACGGCCGGAACCCACCAGTGGACGAAGCCGGTGCGGGACACGGCCAGCAGGAGCAGCGGCAGTCCGACCATGCCGAAGTAGATCCACGGCAGCGTGAAGCCGAAGATCACGCCGGGCAGTTCGAACACCTGGTTGAACATCTTCTGGCCCTGCTCCACGGGGTAGTGCTGCCCGAACCACCACTCCACGGGGTCCATCAGGAGCAGCGCCGAGACGCTGATGTAGCCGACGATCGTCATGCCGCCCGCGATGTGCCCGAGGATGACGGCCTTCTTGCGCACCAGGTGCAGCAGGCCGAAGGCCGCGATCGGGACGAGCAGCCAGCTCCAGTGGTAGAGCGCGGACTCCAGCTGGGCCAGGGCCGGGTTGTCGCCGTAGCTGACCATCTCGCGGTCGTCCCCCCACGTGCCGGGGTCGACGAGGAGCGCGACGAACTGCAGCAGCGGCGCGACGAACAGCAGGACTCCGGTGACGCTTCGCCGGAAGGCCACCGAGTCGGACAGTTTGAACATCGATCTTTCCCCTTGCTCGGGTCTGTCTCCCTACGGCCGGTGACGGTAGGTGGGCGACCCGCGGGGGCTCGTCCTCCGCTCGGGTGATGTCTCCTCATCCGCTAGGGCGACTTATCGCCACAGAGCGAGGTATGTGTATATTTTCCGGAAGATGGCTCACACTACGGGAGATTTTTCATGAAGGCGTTCCCGGCGGTCCTGTTCGACGAGGCGCACAGCGAGGCGTGGACGATCCGGCGAGAGGTCGCCGAGGCCATGAATCCCGCCCATCCCGACGACAACAGCTACGCGGAGGCCGCCGGTGCGCTGCGGCGGCTCGGTCACACGGTGCGCGCGCACACCGAGGGCCCGGTCACCCCGGACGTGCTGGCCGGGTGTGACGTCTTCGTGGTCGCGCACCCCTCCGCCGAGCGCTGGGAGCGCACCACCGGGGTCGGCAGCCCCGTCTTCACCGCCGAGGAGATCGACGCCGTCGAGGCGTACGTCGCCGACGGCGGCGGGCTGATCGTGCTGGCCGAGCACGAGCAGGAGAAGTACGGCAGCAACCTGGCGGCCCTGCTCGCCCGGTTCGGGGTCACGGTGGAGCACACCACCGTGCAGGACCCCGGGCACTGCCACAACACGGTGGCCACTTGGGTCCTCGGCGTCCCCTCGGCGCAGGCCGTGCCCGGGCAGGGCGGCGTGGCCCAGGACCTGCTGGCGGAGGTGCGCCGGGCGTGCTTCTACCGCGCGGGCACGCTCGGCGTGCCGGCCGGGTCGAGCGTGCTGTTCGAGACCTCCGAGTCCGCCGACCCCGCGTCCGCCCCGCTGGTGGCCGCCGTACGGCACGGCAGGGGGCGCGTGGTCGTCCTGGCCGACTCCGACCTGTTCGGCGACGACTCGATCCACGACTACGACCACGAGAAGCTGTGGGGCAACCTGGTCACCTGGGCCGCCCGTGTGCCCGAGACGTCCGCCGCCGCCCGGGCGTCCCGCCCCGAGGTGGCGGAGGAGTTCGCCCGGCTGAAGGCCGCCGTCGAGCGGCTGCGCCCGCTGCAGGCCAAGGACGGCTCCGTCACCGGCGACCACGACGAGGCCGTGGCCTGCATCAGCGAGATCGTCGACGGCGTCGCGCGGCTCGCGCCGCACTTCCCGCACGACGCCGAGTACCTCGACGCGGTCACGAAGGACTTCCGCGCGTGGGTCGCGGCCGGGCTCGGCAAGCCGGACTTCCTCGACTCGCTGAACGTCTTCCACCCCGACGCCCAGCGGGTCGACGGCCTGGAGCACCTGGTCGTCTTCCCGATGTACACGCAGAACGGCAACCCCGGCCGCAACGTCGAGGCGGTCTGGATCCGGGTCGTGTGGCCCCAGTGGCTCGCCGAGCTGGAGGCGGGCGGCTACGACAACCCGATGTTCGTGCCGATCACGTTCGTCGACTTCACCTCCGGCTACGACACCAACTCGGCCGTGCTGTTCCCCGAGACCGTGGTCGTGCGCCAGGCCCCGCCGCGCTTCACCTGGGGCGGCATCTTCTGCGACCGCGAGGCGGCCCGGTTCCGCCGGGTCAGCGAGGCCGCCGCGGCCACGCTGAAGCTGGAGCTCCCGCCGGACGCCGCCCGGCTGCTGGCGTCCCAGGACCTCGCCCAGGACACGTTCGTGCTGTGGGACCTCGTCCACGACCGCACGCACAGCCACGGCGACCTGCCCTTCGACCCGTTCATGATCAAGCAGCGCATGCCGTACTGGCTCTACAGCCTGGAGGAGCTGCGCTGCGACCTCACGGCGTACGGCGAGGCCGTGAAGCTGGAGGCGGCGGGCGTGCCGCACGCGCGGTACGTGCAGTACGCCATCCTGTTCGACCGGCTGTTCCGCTTCCCGATCACCGGTGACCGGGTGCGCAACTACGACGGGCTCGGCGGCCAGCTGCTGTTCGCCTACCTGCACCGGCAGGGCATCGTGCGGTGGACCGACAACCGGCTCACGATCGACTGGTCGCGGGTCGCCGACGGCGTCGCCGACCTGCGCGGCGAGGTGGAGAAGCTCTACCGCGACGGCATCGACCGCTCCAAGCGCGCGCACTGGCTCGCCGCGCACGAGCTGGTCGCGACGTACGTCGAGCCCGACCCGGCCTCGGCCTGGAAGCAGGGCGTCCAGGCGCTGCCCACCGAGCAGAAGGCCATGGTCGACGCCGTCCTGCCCGACGAGTTCCCCCTGAGCATGTTCTACGAGGCTCTGCGCCGTAAGCTCACCGACGTGGTGGAGTCGACCCGGGGCATCCGGGCGTGAGCGCGGACCGCGTGGGCGAGATCTGGAGGGGCGTGCGATGAGCAGGGTGATCGTGGTCACGGGGGCGGGCGGCCCGACCGGCGGGGCCGTCGCCAGGAAGTTCGGCGAACTCGGCGACACGGTCATCGGCGTGGACAAGTCCGGCGCCGACGGGTGTCTGGCCGTCGACCTGCTCGACCGGGACGCGGTGCGCGGCCTGGCCGAGCGGGTGCGGGCCGAGCACGGCCGGGTGGACGGCGTCGTCCATCTGGTCGGCGGCTGGCGCGGGTCGAAGACATTCGCCGACACCTCGCTCGACGACTGGGACCTGCTGCACGACCTGCTGATCAGGACCCTGCAGAACGTGTCGCTGGAGTTCGAGCCGCTGCTGCGGGAGAGCGGGAACGGGCGCTTCGTGATCGTCTCGGCGCGGGCGGCCCAGAAGCCGACCCAGGGCGGCGCGGCGTACGCCGCCGCCAAGGCCGCCGCCGAGGCGTGGACGCTGTCGCTGGCCGACGCGCTGAAGGACACCTCCTCCGCCGCGGTGGTCCTGGTGGTCAACGCGCTGGTGCACGATGAGATGAGGGCCGCGAACCCGGACAAGCCGTACCGGACCTTCACCGACGTGAAGGACCTGGCGGCGGCGGTCGCGGGCCTGTGGGATGAGGAGCCTGCGGCGGTCAACGGCCGCAGGATCGACCTCACACCCTGATCTACGCTGCTGATCCGGACCCGCGGCCGGCTCTGGAGAGCCGGCCGCGGGTCCGAACCGCGACTGGGGAGACATCTCGTGACAACCGACGCCGTACGGCGGCATGACCCGGCGAGCCGGACGTTCGCCAGCGACAACTACGCGGGGGTGCACCCCGAGATCCTGGAGGCGATCGCCCTCGCCAACGGGGGACACCAGATCTCCTACGGCGACGACGTCTACACCGAGGCGGTCCGCGGCGTCTTCCGCGGGCACTTCGGCGAGCAGGCCGAGATCTTCCCCGTGTTCAACGGCACGGCGGCCAACGTCGTGTCGCTGCGCTCGATGTGCGCGCGCTGGGAGGCCGTGATCTGCCCCGAGACCGCGCACATCAACACCGACGAGGGCGGCGCCCCCGAGGTCACCGGCGGCCTGAAGCTGCTGCCGGTCGCCACCCCGGACGGCAAGCTCACGCCGGACCTGATCGACCGGCAGGCCTGGGGCTTCGGCGACGTGCACCGCGCGCAGCCGCGGGTCGTGTCGATCTCCAACGCGACCGAGCTCGGCACGCTGTACACGCCGGCCGAGATCAGGGCGATCTGCGACCACGCCCACGAGCTGGGGATGTTCGTCCACCTCGACGGGTCGCGGATCACCAACGCCGCCGCCGCGCTCGACGTGCCGCTGCGCGCTCTGACCACGGACGCGGGGGTCGACGTGCTGTCGTTCGGCGGCACCAAGATCGGCCTGCTGCTGGGCGAGGCCGTCGTCGTGCTGAACCCGGAGGCGTCGCGGGGCCTGCCGTACCTGCGCAAGACGAGCATGCAGCTCGCCTCGAAGATGCGTTTCGTCTCGGTGCAGTTCGAGGCGCTGCTCGGGGGCGACCTGTGGCTGCGCAACGCCCGCCAGGCCAACGCCATGGCCCGGCGGCTCGCGGACGCCGTACGGGACCTGCCCGGGGTGAGCGTGCCGCGCCCGGTCGAGGCCAACGCGGTCTTCGCGGTCCTGCCTGCGGACGTGGCCGACCGGCTGCGCAAGCGGTTCCGGTTCTACAACTGGAACGAGCAGGTCGGCGGGGGCATGGTCGAGGTGCGGTGGATGTGCGCCTTCGACACCACCGAGGCCGACGTGGACGCGTTCGCCGCGGCGCTGGCCGAGGAACTGCGCGCCTGACCGCTCCCACACACACGCCGGCTCTCGCCTTCACGTTCGCATCCCCGTCATGCGCTGCCGCCGGGCGCCCCTCTCGTCAGGGGCGCCGGCCAGCGGGCTGAACGGCTCGCCGAGAGGTGAGCAATACGAAACACAGTGGTAACTCGCGCGAATACGCCGCGAAACGGCCATTGGCGAGTCTCGTGATGCTCCCGGGTGCGATCACCACAGATGTGGAGAAGTGCGAGGCGATGACATGCCGGTGAATACGGACAGCGGTGCGACCGCCTGGCTCCTGGCCTGTACCGCGCTCGTCCTGCTGATGACGCCGGGCCTGGCCTTCTTCTACGGCGGCATGGTCCGGACGAAGAGCGTGCTCAACATGATCATGATGAGCTTCGTCTCGATCGCCCTGGTCACCATCGCCTGGCTCGCCGCCGGCTACAGCCTGGTGTTCGGCGACGACCTCGGCGGCCTGGGACTGATCGGCGGCCTCGACCATCTCGGGCTGCGCGGCATCACCACGCAATCGGTCACCGGGCAGGTGCCGACGCTGCTGTTCGCCACCTTCCAGCTCACCTTCGCCGTCATCACCGCCGCGCTGATCAGCGGTGCCATCGCCGACCGCGCGAACTTCTCCGCCTGGATGGTCTTCGTCCCTGTATGGGCGCTCGTGGTCTACGCCCCCATCGCGCACTGGGTGTGGAGTCCCGGAGGCTGGATCCACGGCATGGGCACCCTCGACTACGCGGGCGGCCTGGTCGTGGAGATCGCCTCGGGCGCCTCCGGGCTGGCCATGGCGCTGGTGCTCGGGCCTCGCATCGGGTTCAAGGCCGAGGCCATGCGACCGCACAACCTGCCACTGGTGCTGCTCGGCGCGGGGCTGCTGTGGTTCGGGTGGTTCGGCTTCAACGCGGGTTCGGCGCTCGCGGCCGACGGCACCGCCGCCGCCGTCTTCCTCAACACCCTGGCCGCGGGTTGCACCGGACTGCTGGGCTGGCTGCTGGTGGAGCGGCGCCGCGACGGCCGTCCCACCACCTTCGGGGTCGCCTCGGGCATCGTGGCCGGACTGGTGGCGATCACGCCGTCGTGCGGCTCCGTCGACGTGCTGGGCGCCCTGGTGATCGGCCTGGCCGCCGGGATGATCTGTTCGCAGGCGGTCGGCTGGAAGTTCCGGCACGGCTACGACGACTCTCTGGACGTGGTCGGGGTCCATCTGGTCGGCGGCATCGTCGGCACCCTGCTGATCGGGCTGCTGGCCACCCGGTCGCTCACCGGCGCCGACGGTCCCCGGGGCCTGCTGTACGGAGGCGGGCTCGCCCAGCTGGGCAAGCAGGCCGTGGCGATCGTGGTCGTCGCGGTGTACGCCTTCGCGGTCACCTATGCGATCGGCAGGCTGATCCACCGGCTGATGGGTTTCCGGGTGAGCGAGGAGGACGAGATGTCCGGTGTCGATCTGGCACTGCATGCGGAGACCGCCTACGACCACGGCGTGCTCGACCACGCCGTCCGGACGGGTCCGGTCACGGCGCTGCGCGAGCGCACCCGGAATCAGGAGCGTACGCAGGACCGGCGACCGGCGACGTAGACACCGCGATCACGCGGGCCGTGACGCGGACGGCTCCGCCCGGACCTCCCGGCCCGTGCCCGCCCGGACGAACCGTGGGCGAGAGTCGCTACGGTGCGGGGAGCGGCTGGGCTCCCCGCTTGGCCAGCAGGTCCTTCATCGTGCGGATCTCGGCGTTCTGGCCGTCCACGATGTGCTGGGCGAGCGCGCGCACCTCGTCGCGGTCGGACAACTTGAGCAGGCCCTCGGCCATCTCCACGCCGCCCTGGTGGTGGCGGATCATGAGCTGGAGGAAGAGGACCTCGGCGTCCCTGCCCGTGGCCTGGCGGAGCCGGTTCATCTCCTCCTCCGTCGCCATGCCGGGCATCGTCCCGGCCGGCGTGGTGGCGGAGGACGTCCCGCCGTGCCCGTGCCCGGACATCCAGGCCATCGCGGGACGGCCGGAGCTCTGGTCCAGGCCCCACTGCTGGAGCCAGCCCATGAAAATTCCACGCTGCGTGCTCTGCGTCGTGATGATGTCGTACGCCAGGCTGCGCAGCGGCTCGTCGGAGGTCTTGTCCCTGAGGACGAAGGACATCTCCACCGCCTGGGCGTGGTGGACTCCCATGTCCCTGGCGAAACCGGCCTCCGGGGAGGCGTCGCCCGGCGTCCCGGACCTGGTGAAGAACACCACGAGCGCCGCCACCGCGAGGAGGACGGCGACCAGCCCGAGGGCGGAAAGGGAGCGCCGGGCCGGGGGAGCGGTCTCCACCGGAGCGTCGATGTCAGTGCTCATCGCTCACAGGCTACTCGCCGCCGCCCTTGCCCTGCCCGAAGCGATACCTTTAGCCACTATTCTCCATACTCAGCGGGGGTTTAAGGGATCTGCGGATGGAGGAGCGATGACCAAGGAGAAGACGCAGGCGAGGCGTGAGCACCTCGCTCGCATGCGCGCCGAGCAGAAGCGCAAGGAGCGGCGCGCCGCGTTTCTCATGTGGGGTATAGGCGGCCTCGTGATCGTCGTCCTTGTCGCCCTCGTCGCCGTGTACGTGGTCAAGGACCGCTCGGCCAAGTCGCTCGACGCGGTGAAGACCTACACGTACAAGGGTTCCGATCACTCTTGGACCAAGGTCTCCTACAAGGAGAACCCGCCCGTCGGCGGCCCGCACAACTACTACTGGCAGAACTGCGGCATCTATGACAAGCCGATCCACAACGAGCATGGTGTCCACTCCTTGGAGCACGGCGCGGTGTGGATCACCTACAGCCCCGACCTGCCCAAGGCCGAGGTGGACAAGCTGAAGACCATCGCCTCCGCGGACTACATGCTGCTGAGCCCCTACCCGGGCCTGCCTTCCAAGATCGCGGCCAGCTCCTGGAACCACCAGGTCACGCTGGACTCCGCGGACGACCCCCGGCTGACGCAGTTCGTGAAGAAGTACAAGCAGAACCCGACCAGCACCCCCGAGTACGGCGCGTCCTGCACGGGCGGCATCGGCACCACCGCCGAGCAGCCGCTCCCGCCGGAGCCGTCGGCGTCGGGCAACCCGCAGGAGCCGATGCCGAGCACGGCGCCGTCCAACTGAGGTCCCGCGGCGGACGTCAGGGGACCAGCACGCGGTCCACGGGCACGGCTTCCAGCCCGTGGGCCTCGGCCACCGGGCGGCTCGTGAGGTCCCCCTGGTGGGTGCTGAGACCGAGGGCGAGCGCGGGGTCGGCGGTCAGCGCCTCGCGCCAGCCCACGTCCGCGATCGCCAGCGCGTACGGCAGGGTGACGTTGGTCAGCGCGTACGTCGAGGTGTGCGGCACCGCCCCCGGCATGTTGGCCACGCAGTAGAACACCGACCCGTGCACGCGGTAGACCGGGTCGGCGTGCGTGGTCGGGCGTGAGTCCTCGAAACAGCCGCCCTGGTCGATGGAGATGTCCACGAGCACCGATCCCGGCTTCATCCGGGAGACGAGGTCGTTGCTCACCAGGGTCGGCGCCTTGGCGCCCGGCACGAGCACCGCGCCGATCACCATGTCCGCGTCCACCACCGCCCGCTCGATCTCGTACGCGTTGGACGCCACGGTCTGGCAGCCTCCTCGGTAGACGAGGTCGGCGTGGCGCAGCCGGTCGACGTCGCGGTCCAGCAGCAGCACCTGGGCCCGCATGCCCATGGCGACCGCCGCGGCGTTCATGCCCGACACGCCCGCGCCGATCACCGCCACCTTGGCCGGATAGGTGCCGGGGACGCCGCTCATCAGCACTCCGCGACCGCCGCCCTGGCGCATGAGATGGTAGGCGCCCACCTGCGGCGCCAGCCGTCCGGCCACCTCCGACATGGGCGCGAGCAACGGCAGCGTGCGGTCGGGTTTCTGCACGGTCTCGTACGCGATGCCGGTCACGCCCGACTCCAGCATGGCCCGGGTGCACGGCTCCGAGGCGGCCAGGTGGAGATAAGTGAACAGCACCTGGCCCTTGCGCATCCGGTGATACTCGTCCGGCACCGGTTCCTTGACCTTCAGGATCAGGTCGCCCTCGCCCCACACCTCGTCCGCCGTGCCGAGGACGACGGCCCCGGCGGCGGCGAAGTCCTCGTCGGGGATCGCCGACCCCTGGCCCGCGCCCTTCTCGACGAGGACCCGGTGACCCTTGCGGACGAACTCGTTGACCCCCGCGGGTGTGAGCGCGACCCGGTATTCGTGCGTCTTGATCTCTCGGGGAACTCCCACCTTCATGTCTTCACTGTCTGCTCTCGGCCTTCCGCATGGCATCGGGCAACGGGCAACCATTTGGCGGGTATTCATGACAAATTGTCAGCAACAGAGCGGGTTGAGCGTTCCATGGTCGGCCGGTTACCCGCGGTTGGCAGACCTCGGTAGGCTCTGCGAGCGGTGTAAGGGATCGAGGTGGGAATGCACAACGCGCCCGTGCCGGGGAACGAGGAGCCGGTCCCGTGGCCCGGCGGCCTGACATCGGGAGCCGAGACGGCGCCCATGCCGAAGCCTGTCGGCCCTGAGGGCCGCGGCGGCGCGCCCGGCGAGTACGACTGGTTCGGCGGCCCCGGGGCCGAGGGAGATACGTCCGTCCTGCCCGCCGCCGGTGGTGGGGGACGGGACGACGCGCCGACCGGGCCTGTCCGTGTGCCCGGCGACCCGCTCCGTGACCCCCTCCGTGACCCCCTGAGTGACCCGCTGCCCGGGTCCGGGGGTGTGCCGGGTGGGCCCGGTGGCGCCGGCCGGTTCGACGACCCACTGGGTGTGCCTCCGGTGTCCCGTGAGCCTGTCGATCCCTTCGGCGTGCGCGGTGTGCCCGTCGACCCCGTCGGTGTGCCCGGTGACCCGCTCCGTGACCCCCTCAGTGACCCCCTGAGTGACCCGCTGCCCGGGTCCGGAGGTGTGCCGGGTGGGCCCGCGGACGCCGGCCCGCTCGACGACCCGCTCGACGACCCGCTGGGCGTGCCCGTACCCGGTGACCTTGCCGGCGCCCCGACCGCTCCCGCTCTGGCCGGTGAGCCGGTGGAGCCTGCCCCGCCCGACATGCCCGCAGTGCCCGGCGACCCGGCCGCAGGCGGAACGGACGGGCCGGGTGAGGGGCCGCCCGCGGCCGTCGGCCCGACGGAGCCGAGGGCGGCCAGGGGAACGACGATCGCCCTCGTCGTCGCCCTCGTGCTGGTGGTCGTCATGTCCGGCGTCCTCGGCGCCGTCGCCGTGATGATGACCCGTAACCCGGACGCCCCGCCGCTCAAGCAGGCATCCGTACGCACCCTGCTGACGCCGGTGCACTTCGCCCCGGTCACCGGGGTGGGACAGGCGCCGTGCACCGCGACGGACGCGATCCCGGACGACAAGGGCACTTCCTGCTACCAGCTCGACCCGGGGGTCACGGTCACGACGGTGCAGAAGATCGAGGAGGTGCCGGACAACGACGGCACCTATTCGATCCGGCTCGTGCTGTCCCCCTCCAGTCAGGAGCAGATCGCCGCGCTCACCCGCGAGACGGTCAAGCAGCAACTCGCCGTCGTGGTGGGGGAGAAGGTGGTGGCCGCCCCCCGGGTCGCCCAGGAGATCACTCAGGACAGCCTCGGCATCGCGGGCTTCGACAAGGCGCAGGCGGACGCGATCATGGCGCTGCTGACCGGCTCCGCCCCCGCGGGACAGCAGCCGAACCCGGCCGCCTCGCCCTCCGCCGCAGACGCCGGGCAGCCGGGTGGCACGCAGCCGGATGGCACGCAGCAGGGCGGGACGCAGCCCGGCGGCGGAACCCAGCAGGGCGGCACCCAGCAGGGTGGGACCCAGCCCGGCGGCGGAACGCAACCGGACGGCACCCAGCAGGGTGGGACCCAGCAGGGCGGCACGCAGCAGGGCGGGACCCAGCAGGGCGGGACCCAGCAGGGCGGCGGTCAGCCCAGCATCGAGCAGTTCCAGTGAGTTCACTCGTAGGAGCTCGCGGCTCGAAGGCGCGCCAGGCCGGGGGCGACACCGCACGTGCTTCCTGCGGGAACCGCGAGCAACGGGTCCCGGCGGGGCTAACGGAGCGAGTGGCGCACCCAGACGTTGGGTTCGACGTACACCGCGAAGCCGTGGTCGGCGTCGCAGTGGACGGGCACCAGCGCTCCCGGAACCATGAAGACCGGCCAGCTGTCGGGCATGCTCCACATCTGCGGCTCGAGTTCGGGACGCTCCGCCAGCGTGGTGATCTGCAGGTCCATGGCTGGATATTCGCAAAGCGGACTTGCCGGCAGCAAACCCTTTGTCCTCCCGCGGGCGATCGGCCGGAGTGAAGCCCGCGTGCAAGCAGGGGGCAATCCGGGTGCAAGGAGATTCCTCTAACGTACGGCGTGTGTCAGCACCATGGTTGCGAGGCGCGGCCGCCACGGCCGTGACCGCCGCGTTCCTGCTCCCCGCCTCCCTGCTCGCCGCGGCCCCGGCGCTCGCGCACGCCGCCCAGGCCCCCGCACAGGCCCCCGCACAGGCCCCCGCGCAGTTCCCCGCGCAGGCCAAGCCCGCACCGGCGACGGTAGCCAAGACGTTGTTCCGCGCCTGGCTGCGCGGGGACCGCCACGCGGCCTCCCGGGTCGCCGCCGCGGGCGCGGTCTCGACGCTCTTCTCCTACCCCTACCGTGCCCCGGACGAGTTCGCGGGCTGCTCGGGCGACTCCTGCCGGTTCGTCCACACCAGCGTGCGCGTACCGGGCGGGCTCGACGGGCTCCTGATGGTCGTGTCCGGCGCGAAGGTCACGAAGGTGTACGCGTCGCGTCACCTCGTGAAGCCGTCCGCCGCCGCCGGGCATCTGTTCGACGCCTGGCGCAAGCACGACCGCAACCGGGGCCTGGAGATCGCCTCGACCACGGCCGTCAGGACGCTCTTCCGGACCAGGCACGACCCGAAGGGCGTCAAGTACTTCTTCCAGGGCTGCAACTCGGAGCCCAAGGGCTACAGCTGCGCCTACTCCTACGAGGGCGGCGCCATGTTCATGCACGTACGCGGCTCGAAGAGCCGCGGCTACGAGGTGACCTCCATCGGCTACGTCGCCGACTGAGCGCCGGCCGCGGCAGCGGGCGCGAGCGCGATGTCCTCGGGCCGGATCGGGACCCGGGGGAGATCCAGCCCGGTCGCGGCCCTGACCGCCGCGGCCACCGCGGGGGTCGACGAGAGCGTGGGCGGCTCGCCCGCGCCGCGCAGGCCGTACGGCGCGTGGGGGTCGGGGTTCTCCAGGACCGACAGCCGCATCGGCGGCATGTCGAGGATGGTGGGGATCAGATAGTCGGTGAACGAGGGGTTGAGCACCCGGCCGTCCCTGACCTGGACCTCCTCCATCAACGCCAGGCCCAGGCCCTGCGCGGAGCCGCCGTGGATCTGCCCCTCCAGGGCCAGGGGGTTGAGGATCTTCCCGACGTCCTGCACGGCGGCCAGCTCGACGACCTTCACCAGGCCCAAATCGGCGTCGACGTCGACCACCGCCCGGTGCACGCACAACGCGAGCTGTGTGTGGGAGTCGCCCTGGCCGGTGACGGGGTCCATCGGGAACGTGGGCCGGTGGCGGTACTCCCGTGTCTCCTCGACCGGCCCGAACCGCTCGAGCACCTCCTCCAGGGACAGGTCCGGATGGGCCGCCCGCAGCGCGTCGAGCCGCGCCCGCACCGCCTCGCACGCCGTCTTGACCGCCCCGCCGGTGACGTACGACTGGCGGGACGCCGAGGAGGACCCGGCGGAGCCGACCGCGGTGTCGGCCGGGGCGACCGTGACCCTGCCGATCCCGAGCTCCATATGCGCGATCTGGGCCTGGACGGTGACGAGCCCCTGGCCCACCTCGGCGGCGGCGGTGTGGACGAGCACGTGCGGCTCGTCCCCGGCGAGCTCGACGCGCACCCGTGCCGTCGAGTAGTCGTCGAAGCCCTCGGAGAAGCAGATGTTCTTGATGCCGACGCCGTAGCCCACACCGCGCCGCACGCCCTCGCCGTGCGTCGTCTGCGCCACGCCGCCCGGCAGCGCCCGCAGGTCCGGGGAGGCGGGCGGCGGCAGCGGCATCGCGGCCAGTTCCGCGAGCATGTCCGCCAGCGGCGCGGGGGTGTCGATCACCTGCCCGGTGGCCAGGCGCGACCCCTGCGACACCGCGTTGCGGACGCGGATCTCGACCGGAGACAGCCCGCAGGCAGCGGCCAGGCGGTCCATCTGGGACTCGTAGGCGAAGCAGGCCTGGACCGCCCCGAACCCGCGCATCGCCCCGCAGGGCGGGTTGTTCGTGTAGACGCCGTAGGCGTCGATCCACACGTTGCCCACCTCGTACGGCCCGACGCCGAGCGAGGCGGCGTTGCCGACCACGGCGGGGGTGGACGAACAGTAGGCGCCGCCGTCGAGCAGGATCTCGGCCTTCACGTAGACGAGCCGCCCGTCGGCCGTCGCGCCGTGCTCGTAGCGCATCCGGGCGGGATGCCGGTGGACGTGGCCGAAGAACGACTCCTCGCGGCCGTACACCATCTTGACCGGGCGGCCCGTCCGCAGCGCCAGCATCGAGGCGTGGACCTGCATCGACAGGTCCTCCCTTGCGCCGAACGCGCCGCCGACCCCGGCGAGGGTCAGCCGCACCCTGTCCTTCGGCAGGCCCAGGCACGGCGCCACCTGGTCCTGGTCGACGTGCAGCCACTGGGTGGCGACGAACAGGTCCACTCCGCCGTCCTCGGCGGGCACGGCGAGGCCCGACTCGGGCCCGAGGAACGCCTGGTCCTGCATGCCGACCTCGTACTCGCCGGTGACGACCACCTCGGCCTCGAAGGCGCTCCCCACCCTGACCGGCTGGTGCCGTACGAGGTTGCCCCCCGGATGGACGGCGGGGCAGGAGGGGTCGAAGGCGGCCCGGCGCGGATCGGTCACCGCTTCGCGCTCCTCGTAGTCCACGACGATCGCGGCGGCGGCGCGGCGGGCGGTCTCCGGATGGTCGGCGGCCACGATCGCCACGGGCTCGCCCTGGTAGCGGACCTGGTCGACGGCGAGCACCGGCTGGTCGCGGAGCTCCAGCCCGTAGAACTTCTCGCCGGGCACGTCCTCGTGGGTCAGCACGGCGAAGACGCCGGGCATCGCGAGGGCGGGGCCGGCGTCGATCGAGCGGATCCACGCGGACGGGTGCGGGCTGCGCAACGTGGCGCCCCAGAGCATGCCCTCCAGCCACAGGTCCGAGGAGTAGGCGAACTCCCCGGTCACCTTCAGTGTGCCGTCGGGGCGCGGCACGCT
Source organism: Microbispora sp. NPDC049633 (assembly GCF_040675265.1). Taxonomy (NCBI): domain Bacteria; kingdom Bacillati; phylum Actinomycetota; class Actinomycetes; order Streptosporangiales; family Streptosporangiaceae; genus Microbispora; species Microbispora sp. NPDC049633. The sequence continues at coordinate 779 of NZ_JBFAOO010000148.1, read as the reverse complement.
CTCGCCGAGGCCCGAAAGCCGCCCGCTCCCCGTCGCCGTCTCAGTCGTCGTGCGCCGCTCCACCGTCGTAGTACAGCAACCGGGAACGGGCGTGGCCTATCGGCGCGGCCATGAAACCCGGCGACGGCCGGGGTCGATGCTTGTATATATCTCCAAATACGCTTCTGTCGTGCTGTTGCAAGATCTGCTCACCGCCCCGGAACTGCGGCTCGTCCTGCTCACGGGCGACGAGCGGCTGGACCGCGAGATCAAGCGCGTGCTCATCACCGACCTGCCCGATCCCCGGCGGTACCTGTCGGGCGGCGAACTGGTGCTGACCGGCCTGATGTGGCGCCAGTCGCCCGCGGACTCCGCCCGGTTCGTGGCCGCCCTGGCCGAGGCCGGCGTGGCCGCGCTCGGCGCCGGCGACGCGCGGCTCGGCATGGTGCCGGACGACCTGGTGGACGCCTGCCGCGCGCACGGGCTGCCGCTGTTCGAGGTGCCCGTCGAGGTGTCGTTCGGGGCGGTCACCGAGCTGGTCGGCAGGCGCGTCGCCGCCGCCCAGGCGGGCGACCTGCGGGGCGCGCTCGGGCGGCACCGCAGGATCGTCGCGGCCGTGGCCGAAGGGGCCGGGCTCGGCGAGCTGTTCGCTCTGGTCGAGGCCGAGCTCGGCGTCACTGCCGCCGTCGTCTCCGCCTGCGGCACGGTCGTCGCGGGCGCCCTGCCCGAGGAGCGGGCCGTACGGCTGGCGCGCGACTACCTCGCCGCCGTCCGCCTGCCCGTCGTCGTGGACCGCGGCG